>CALBVI010000262.1 GCA_937969395.1 uncultured Spongiibacteraceae bacterium
CCCGAATAAAGATAAGCGAAGCTGGGTCGACACCGACATTACATACGCCTTCGGTGACGAAGTCATACAAACCATTGCACGAGGTAACCAGCAGGAGATAGTCACTTATGACAATCTGTTTCGTGCCATCACGGAGCAGAAGTATGATGTGTTGACGGGAAATTCCATTTATCGGGAGATGACCTATGACGCATCAGATCGTAAAGTGTTTGAGTCATTCCCCTCTTCAGCAGCAGACCCGACCGATGGTACGGAATTTACCTATGATGCCTTGGGGCGGCAGCGTCAGGCACGTGAAAATGTTTCACCGTTTGCGACCGTATCAACAAACTATTTGAACGATCACGTTAAGCAAGTGGTCGATGCTAAAGACTATTCGACTGAATACTACTATTCGGGTTATCACAGTTCGGGCACCAAAGAGCTGTTAACAATCAAGCAGCCATTAGGCGTAACAACCGATATCACGCGAAATATCTGGGGTGAGCGGACCGAATTAACACAGAGCGGTACTTACAACGGTGGTCCGATAGGTGAAACGCAAAAGTATTATTACAATAGCAGGTATCGTTTATGCGGCCATTACACAGCTGAAGGTGGGCTAACACGTTATGGTTATGATGCCGCAGGGCGTATGACATCTTACCAAAAAGGTGCGGCAGATAGCGCGACTTGTGTAGCTCCCTCTGGCACAGACCTCGTTAGCTTAACTTATGACGACCTCGATCGCGTAACGCTCACTAATTTCGCTGATACAGCCACTTCCGATATCAGCAAAAGCTATGATGACAACGGCAATGTACTCACCGTTAACCGTGCAGGTATCAACTGGTCCTATAGCTATGATGAGCTAAACCAGCTAACCAGTGAGCAATTAGATATTGATAGCAGGAGCTATGACCTAACTTACAGTTACGATAACTCAAGTAACATGATTAAGCGCACACTGCCGTCGGGCCGTTTAGTCGAATACGAGCATGACGGGTTCGGGCGAGTTACCAATGTTGAAAGCGGTGGTACGGATTACGCTAGCGCGATGACATACCATGCTAACGGTATGGTCGAGGGTATGACTTACGGCAATGGCCAACAATTTAGCCAAACCTTAAATAGTCGGCTTAAGCCAGCATCGCTGTTATCGCAAAGTGGTGCCACCACCGCGATTGACTTAAGTTACAGCTACGATGCGCGTGGCGATATCACTAGCATTATCGATGGCACCGACAGCGCCAATAACAAAGCCCTAGAGTATGACGATTTAGGTAGGTTGACCTCCGCCTCTGGCTCTTGGGGAGCGGGCGCCTTTACCTATGACGCCCTAGGTAACCTTAGACAAAAGCAGTTGGGGTCGAGAGTAGTTACTGTCAGTTATGATGCTAATAATCGCGCTAGCCAAAGTACTGATACTGCTGCCAGTACCCGTGCCATTGCTTACGACAACCGGGGTAATGTGACCACACTGGGTGCGCTTTCTTTTACTTATGATAAAGCCCAGCAACCCATTGTACTTTCTGGTAGTTCATCAGGCTTGTATGAATACGACGGTAATTTAAAGCGTGTCAAAGCTGAGGTAGATGGCAATACCATTTACAATGTCTACGATGCTGCAGGCAATTTGGTGTATGTCGATCAGATAACTGCAGGGAGCGTGATTGAGGTGTGCTTGACAAGTTGCTCTGATATAGATATTCCCAAAGCGACCGATTACATCAAAGCAGGGGGGATGACCATTGCGCGTATCAGCAGCGGTAACCTCACCTATTTACACCCTGATCATTTAGGCTCGCCCGTAGTGGGCACCAATGCGTTGGGTAGTATCGACTGGAAGGAGAACTTTACCCCCTTTGGTGAGAAGTTAATCGGTGATACCGCCAATGATGATTTGGGAAGTTATACTGGGCATATTAGTGATAGTGCCACGGGGCTGACGTATATGCAGGCGCGGTATTATGATCCTGTTATTGGTCGGTTTTTGAGTATTGATCCGGTGGGGTTTAGTCCTGATAAGCCGTATATGTTTAATCGCTATAGTTATGTGGGGAATGACCCTGTTAATCGTACTGATCCGTTTGGTTTGACGGATGATGAATCAATTGGGGACCAGGTTGGAGGCGGAGATGATGATTGTGGTAAGTATACGTGGTCTACCTGCTATGAGTTCGATGAATTTGGGGAGGTTAGTGACAATGAAAATATCACCCTTGGGAATACGACAAATATTGCCAGTACCGCGCTAGGTGGAGCTGCTATTGGTAATACGTACAGTATGTGCCAATCTGGTGTGTGCTTTGATAAATGGCTGGGTAAAAACGGGAACTGGTACAACACAACGTGGGGTGGAGGAAACGGAGCGGGTCGCAGAAGTTTAGCAATGTATAATACGGCCTCCTTTTCAGCAGTTGGGAAGGGTATCACTGCGCTAAGCTTTGCTGTAGAGGGAGCTGATATGGCTGCCGCGATAGGTAATAACGATGTATTGGCTATAGCAGATTCGGGTTTGGACTTTGCTGTGATAGGCCTGTCTTTGACTGGGGGCCCTTTCGCGTGGGCTGGCGGCACAGCTTACGGATTAATTGACAATACTGTAGGGTGGAGTTGGTTAGAATATGGTCGAGAGAATGCGGTTGAGCAAAGCTACGGAGGAATTTGGTAGATGCTTTACAAATATCTATTCAGTGGGATTTATTTTCATTTTTTAAAAAAACACTTACACACGAGTCAATACGCTGAGTCTGATCAAGTTGCATGGATTGCTCTTTATGTGGTCACCGCCTTGTTTATTGCCCCTGTATTTTGCACCGCAATGATAGCTGGCGGTGATTTTATTAGCATCTACTTAAGGGTCGAATATAATGTATTACAACTGGTGTTTGTGTGTCTTTTTAATTGGATTTATATCTTTAAAATAAATCATTATTCCAACTTCACAAAAAAAATTATTAGAAATAAAGAGGCTCGTGAACGTTCTGTAAACTACTTTCGGATATCGCTTTATGGAGTTTCAATATACTTTTTTCTTGCTTTGCTATTACGGATAAGCGGGGTTCTCTATGAGTTATAAACGCTGCTAGTAAATTGGGGGTAAGTGTAAAAACTCTGTTTTAATATTTTTTGGTTATACCAAATTTCTGTTGAAACTAGCCCGATAATGAGATCAAGGAGGATCTATGGCTCGTTTACCTCGTCTATGTTTACCTGTAATCCCACAACACATTATTCAAAGAGGCTTTAGTCGGCAAGCCCACTTTGCCAGTGAAGAAAATTTTTCTGCTTATGTTCACTGACGGGGCGAGGCGGCAAGAAAAATTCTGTATCAATACAGGCTTGAGTATTTATGACTAATCATGTGCATTTGTTGATGACGTTACAAAAATCAGGTAGCGTATCAAGAATGGATGAAAATTTTTGGTCGTCACTATATTCGTTATTTTAATGTTACTTATCGACGTACTGCTGCGTTAAAGTGTGGACCCAAACAGCAAAGAAAAATTAATTTTTACACTGATCAAGAATATCCTACCCCAGAATCTCCTGCCCTAAAATATTAAATATCACTTGTTGTATTAAGTGGGATTAGGCATATTGATACGGCAGTATTTCTTTCATAGCGTTGTCCGGTCAATATTTGTTTGATTTATATTGTTCAATGACGTCAGTTTTAGTTTTAGCCTAATAAACACAGAGTTAAGTAGGAAAATATTATTAAGTTACGTTGGGTTATTTCAATTGCGCTAATACTTCTCGGCTCATACGTTGCAATTTGCATCAATAGCAGTGGAGAAACTTTAAAGGTGATAAAAGGCGTCACTGAGAAGTGCGCGACGCTAGGTGGAAGTCTAGGTGTAAGTTCAGGTAAAGGTCAGGCCGAAGCAATCTCGCATGCAACGATTAAAACAGAGGCTGGCGCTTATATAATCGCGGGCATTTCAGGATGTAAGCAGGGTGCGGCGGTTAATGTTTTTATTAATCGCGGGGCGCTATATTTTAATTCAGTCTATTCAGCAGAAAATGTAATCGAACATTAATCAAAGGTAGTCTGCACTGTATAAACTAACGCACGCCTTTGCTCATTACTGAAGAGATAGCCTGCGTCGCAGAAAAACGCCAGTATGATTTTCTTGTTATCTGGCGTTTTTTATTCACAACGTGATTACTTTAATCTTGTTGATAAGCTTCGCACTCAATTTCAGTAGCATTTTCAGTTTGGTTAATCAAGGCGTGAGGAAACTTCAGCTCACGCTTTTGAAATGACAGAATAGACGAATTCTTAATGACGCCCTCATCAATACAGACGGCTCGTCGAATGGTCTCACTTTCTCTCCAGCTATTACGACCAGCCACTACTGTTGGTAGGTGAACAATGAGGGGGTCCAACGGGGTCAGGTCTTTGATTTATGATTTGATTTTTTGGCTGGATGGAAATAACAGGGTGGTGGAAATAATAGGACAGGCACTCTTCAAAAACTCAGTTACTTTTTTCTAGGCAGAAAAATAGTTTTGTCTATATCGAAGTTTGGGGTCAGTGTAAAAACTCTGTTTTATTATTTTTGGTTATACTAAAGTTCTGTTGAAGCTTACCCAGTGAGAACAAGGAGAATCTATGGCTCGTGCACTTCGTTTATGTTTGCTTGGTATTCCGCAGCACATTATTCAAAAAATCGTTAACCGGTAATCCTGCTTTGCCAGTGAAGAAGATTTCTCTGCTTATGCTTGCTGACTGGACGAGACGGCAAGAAAAAATTCTGTATCAATACAGGCTTGAGTATTTATGGCCAATCATTTGCATTTATTGGTGATGCCGCAGGCGTCAGGTGGAGTATAAAAATGATATAAGTGCTCGGTCGCCACTATGTTCGTTATTTTAAGGTTAGTTACCGGCGTTCTGTAAGATTATTGGAGGGTCGTTTTAAATCCTTTTTGATCGACGTACTGCTGCGTTAAATCGTGAACCCAAAAATATTAAATATTACTTGTCGTATTAAGTGGAATTCGGCATATTGGTCATCGTATTTTTTTATAGAATTATTTGGTCAAGATTATCCGGTAAATATTTTTTGATTAATATTATTCAATGACGTCAGTTTTTCTTTAATTTAATAAACACAGCGTTAAGTAGGGAAATATTATTAAGTTACGTTGGGTTATGTCAATTGTCCTAATACTTCTCGGTTCTTATATTTCTGTTTGCGTCAGTAGTAATGGAGAAACCTTAAAGGTAATAAAAGGTGTCACTGAGAAGTGCGTGACGCTAGGTGGAAGTCTAGGTGGAGATCAGACTGATTCAATCTCGCATGCAACGATTAAAACAGAGGCTGGTGCTTATATAATAGCGGGTATTTCAGAATGCAAGCAGGGTGCAGCAGTTAATGTTTTTATTAATCGCGGGGCGCTCTATTTTAATTCAGTATATGCAGCAGAAAATGTAATCGAACATTAATCAAAGGTAGTCTGCACTGTATAAACTAACGCACGCCTTTGCTCATTATTGAAGTGATAGCCTGCGTCGTAGAAAAACGCCATTATGATTTTCTTATTAGCTGGCGTTTTTTATTCATAACGTGATTACTTTAATCTTGTTGCTAAGCTTTGCACTCAATTTCAGTAGCGTTTTCAGATTTGTTAATCAAGGAGTGAGGAAATTTCAGCTCACGATTTTGAAATGACAGAATAGACGAATTCTTAATGACGCCCTCATCAATACAGACGGCTCGTCGAATGGTCTCACTTTCTCTCCAGCTATTACGACCAGCTACTACTGTTGGTAGGTGAACAATGAGTGCTGCTGAAATTGAGCGGGTTGCACTTTCCCAAAGATAGCTTGGCGTGTGGTCT
>CALBVI010000263.1 GCA_937969395.1 uncultured Spongiibacteraceae bacterium
CCGCCATTTTGTTTTTGTTGATTGCGGGTTTGGTCGCAGGGCCGGTAACCGGTTGGATTGACCCTGATGCATTATTTGGTGATTTGCTTATGCCAATGGTTTCGCTGTCGGTAGCAATTATTCTGTTTGAAGGTAGTCTCACGCTTAACTTACAAGAAATCAAAGGTGTTGGTAAAGTCGTACAGCGCATGGTTACTGTGGGTGCGCTGACAACCTGGATTATTGTCGCCTGTGCTACCCACTATATCTTTGATTTTTCATGGCAAATCAGTGCTCTATTCGGTGCAATCGTTATTGTTACTGGTCCCACCGTTATTGTTCCAATGCTTCGTTCAGTAAGACCAACGGCTAAAGTTGCGAATATTTTGCGTTGGGAGGGGATTACTATCGACCCTATTGGGGCATTGATGGCGGTATTGACTTATGAATTTATTATTATCAGTGTCGAACAGTCGGCGATTGGTCATATCTTTTTATTGTTTTTTCAATCTTTATTTATTGGTAGCGCTGCCGGTATTTTTTCAGGCTTTATTCTTGGGCAGCTGTTATCCCGCAATTTTATTCCTGAATATCTACAAAACTTAGCGACGCTCAGTTTGGTGATAATCACTTTTACCGTTTCAAATGCGATAGAACATGAGTCGGGGTTGTTGGCAGTGACGGTGATGGGAATGTGGCTAGCGAATAAACCCAATGTTGATATTCATCCCATTTTGAATTTTAAAGAGCATTTGAGTTTATTGTTAATCTCAATATTATTTATTTTGCTAGCTGCGCGGATAGATTTACAGGCGTTGGCGGGTTTCTGGGTGCAGGCCTTAATGTTATTAGCGGTCATTCAATTTATTGCCAGACCGGTTAAGGTGTTGTTATGTACGGTAGGTTTAGATGTTACTTGGCAAGAGCGAGGGCTATTAGCATGGATTGCACCTAGAGGGATTGTTGCCGCTGCAATCTCAGCTATTTTTGCTGAAAGACTAATTGCGATAGGTTATGAAGAAGCTGCGTTATTAGTGCCGTTAACATTTTCTGTGATTGTTGGAACGGTAGTGTTACAAAGCAGCACCGCACGTTTTGTCGCACGGTGGCTGGGTGTAGCAGAGCCTTCACCACGAGGCTTTTTAATTGTAGGCGCTAATGCTTTTTCAAGAGCAGTGGCTAAAGAATTGATGAAGTACGATTTCCGTTGTGTTTTGACAGACTCTAGTTGGGATAATATCAAGCAGGCTAGAATGGATGGGTTGGAAACTTATTATGGGAACCCTGTCTCTGAACATGCTGATATTCATCTTGATTTAAGTGGTATCGGTGGCTTGTTGGCGATGTCTCGTCAGCGGCATTTAAACGTGATGGCTGCGGTTCATTATAGAGCAGACTATGGTAGTGACAGGGTGTTTAGTTTAGCGGTAACAGGTAGTAACAATAAAGCCGACAAACATCGTGAGAGTGATAGCTATAAAGGCAGTCAGCTATTTGGTGAAGACATTACCTATGTTGAGTTAGTTAACAAAGTAGCTAGAGGGCAGACGGTAAAGAGCACCAAGTTAACCGAAGAGTTTGACTGGGAAACTTACCAGTCAAAATATGGAGACTCGAGATTATCGTTATTTGAAATTGATACTAAAGGTCGAGTTAAACCCTTTGTTGTGGATAATATGCCAACGCCTTCAGTCGGTTCAATTGTGCTTGCCTTGGAGCCGGATGAGGACGCTTAACGATTTCTAATGGTAGGCTGCTGTTACTCGATATACATGGCGTTTGTTATGTGTTTTGATGAAAGCAACCTAGTATTTGTTGAAGTCATTAACTTACAGTGGCTAACTTGAAAGTACCTGACTTGAAAGTACCTGACTTAAAAGTACCTAGCTTAAAAGCCCTTAACTTAAAATCACTAAATTGAAATCACTAAGTCATGAATACACTTTTTTCTAGTATTGGCGATAAGCTTGCTCGTTATTTGATTAAGCCCTTAGCCAATTATGAAACCTTTCAGACTCTTTCTCAGCAGCAATTAAAAGACACTTTGCAGCCTGGTGATTTATTGTTAGTAGAAGGTAATAGCCGAATCAGTACGGCTATTAAGTACCTAACACAATCGACTTGGTCACATGTGGCTATGTTTATTGGTGAGCAAGAAGGGTTGGAGTCGCTACTTGAGGCCGATGTTGTTGATGGCGTTTGCTGTGTGCCGTTATCAAAATACGAAAATTTTAATCTACGGATTTGTCGGCCAGTCAATCTTGTTGAGGAGGATAAGCAGCAATTATTAAACTACGTAATTGAGCGTATTGGTTTGCAATATGATACCAAGAATATTTTTGATTTAATGCGTTATTTAGTACCTGTACTGCCAATCCCGGTACGATTTCGGCGGCGTTTAATTGCTTTTGGTAGCGGTGATCCGACTAAGGCTATTTGTTCGACATTAGTGGCGCAGGCTTTCCATTCGATTAATTATCCTATTTTACCGATTGAGGTTGTGGCCTGTGTGGGTGACAAACAGGACTTTTATGAAAATGCTTTTTTTGAAAAAAGACACTACAGTCATTTTACCCCTAGAGATTTTGATTTGTCGCCTTACTTTGAAATTGTTAAGCCAACCATAGAAGGCGATTTTGATTATCAGAAATTAAAGTGGCAAGAATAGTTTTAAGCAGTGACGTGCTTTTAGTTTGAATTTCAGACATAAAAAAACCTGACGTTGTTAATGGCAGTGCCATATATCAGCGTCAGGTTTTTTTATATGTTGCTTTGAAATTATTAGCTCTTAAATTCGCCAACTATATGCGAAATAGACTCCTTAGCGTCACCAAATAACATTCTTGTGTTGTCGCCAAAGAATAATGGATTATCAACACCAGAGAAACCTGAGCCCATTGAGCGTTTCAGTACGAAAACTGTACGTGCTTCAGTAACGTTAATTACAGGCATACCATAAAGCGGGCTGCCTTCATCTTCATTGGCCGCTGGGTTAACAACATCGTTAGCACCAATAACAATAGCAACGTCCATATTACTCATGCGAGGATTGATTTCATCCATCTCGACTAATTGATCATAAGGTACGTTAGCTTCTGCTAGTAGAACATTCATATGGCCAGGCATACGACCGGCTACAGGGTGAATCGCAAATGAAACTTCGCAACCGTTACTTTCTAAGTGATCGGATAGTTCACGTACAACATGCTGAGCTTGTGCAACGGCCATACCGTAACCAGGAACAATACAAACGTTTTGTGCCGCTTCCAGAATTAAATAGGCATCATCAGGGTTGATAGGTTTAACTTCACCTTCAATTTTTGCCGATGATACTTTTGCCGCACCGAAGCCGCTGAACAATACATTGTTCAACGAGCGGTTCATGGCTTTACACATGATGTTGGTTAAGATTAAGCCGCTAGCGCCTACCAATGAGCCAGACACAATCAGCAAGTTATTGTTAAGAACAAAACCTGCAGCACAAGCCGCTAGACCAGAGTACGAGTTCAGTAATGCAATAACCACAGGCATATCGGCACCGCCGATAGGAATGGTAATCATAATGCCAAAAACTAATGACAATACGATAACTGCTATTAACCAAGGGCTGTCGACAGCGGGCTGTAGGCAGAACATAACTGCGCTAACGATAATGGCAAGAACAAGCACGCCATTAAAAATCTGTTGGCCAGAGAACTGGATAGCTTTGCTCGGTAAACGTTCGCTTAGTTTGCCGTAGGCGATAAAGCTACCGGTTAGTGTTACGCCACCAATTAAAATAGAAAGAATGATTGTGATGTTAGTGAAGGTTGTATTACCAGCAACAAAAACAGCAGCCAAGCCAACTAATAAGCTAGAGGCACCACCAAAACCGTTAAATAGCGCAACCAACTCAGGCATGCCTGTCATTTCTACTTTGCGTGCGGCAAAGGCACCAATCAAAGAGCCGACAATTAAGCCTGCAACAATATTTTCCCAAGGGAGTTTTATTTCATTAACGAGTGTTATAACAATCGCGATTAACATGCCTAGGGAAGAAAGTAAGTTACCTTTACGTGCAGTGGCAGGAGAGCCAAGCATTTTTAGGCCAAACACAAACAATACCGCTGATACGATATAGACAAGGTTAACAAGTAGATCAATATTAAGAGTCATCTGTCTGGTTCCTTAATCTTTTTTCTTGAACATGGCGAGCATGCGGTCAGTTACCATATAGCCACCAACAACATTGATAGTTGCTAGTGCTACGGCAGCTGTGCCTAACCATAGAGCAACATCAGAACTACCCTGATTAGCGGCGGTTAATGCACCGACAACGGTAATGCCTGAAATAGCATTAGAACCTGACATAAGCGGTGTGTGTAGCGTCGCAGGTACTTTAGCGATTAATTCTAAGCCCAAAAATATGGACAGCATTAAAATAAACGATAGATAAACAGCTTCCACAATAATTACCCCCTGATCTTCTTAATCATTTCGTTAACCATCTCGCCATTGTGAGTGATCACACAGCCCTTAATAATTTCATCATCAAGGTTAAGGTCAAATTGCTTGCTTTCTTTGTTCCAGTATTCAAGTACTAAGTTGTGTAAGTTAGCTGAATACATCTGGCTAGCGTTGCTGGCAACACGGCCAGGCATATTGGCGAGGCCAATAACTTTAACGCCATTAATTTCAACTTCTTCGCCAGCAACAGAACCTTCGACGTTACCACCTGATTCAACCGCTAAGTCGACGACAACGCTGCCGGGTTTCATTGCCGCTAGCATGTCTTTAGTGACTACTGTTGGCGCTGGACGTCCGAATAGCTGTGCTGTAGTGATAACAATGTCAGATTGGGCGCAGATCTTTTTCTGGCCGTCTAGCTGTCGTTGAACCTGTTCGGGGGTTAATGCATTGGCATAACCACCCGAAGTTTGACCGGTTTCGCCAAGATCAATCTCAACGAATTTGCCACCAAGAGATTCAACCTGTTCTTTAACAACAGGGCGCGTATCAAAAGCATCAACACGGGCACCCATTCGTTTAGCGGTGGCGATAGCTTGAAGGCCAGCAACACCGGCACCAATAATGAATACGCGGGAAGGTGAGATAGTACCTGCGGGCGTCATCATCATCGGTAGGATCTTATCGAGGCGTTCAGCGGCCAATACCACCATGGCATAACCTGCCAAGCTAGCTTGTGAGCTGAGCGCATCCATTTTTTGAGCACG
>CALBVI010000264.1 GCA_937969395.1 uncultured Spongiibacteraceae bacterium
CATTTTTACGAGCTAGCTCTCTGACAAGTTCAGCTCTGTTGATATGATCTTCCGGTTTCCCGTGGGAGAAATTCAGCCGAACAACATTAACACCAGCCATTATCAAACGTTCAAGTATTGCTGGCTCATCAGTAGACGGCCCTAAGGTCGCTACTATTTTTGTACGTCTGATCATGCTGCTTTATTTCCATTTTGCTTCTGTGAAGCAGCCATTAAAGCAAGTGTGTTATCAAGCATACGATTCGAGAAACCCCACTCGTTATCATACCAAGCCATCACTTTTACCATACGGCCATTCACACGAGTTTGAGTAGCGTCAAACGCTGACGACGCCGGTTGATGATTAAAATCGATCGAGACTAAAGGCTCAATGTTATAAACCAAAACACCTGGCATTTGCTCTTCAGAGGCGGTTTTAATCAATTGGTTAATTTCTTCAATTGAGGTATCTCGTTTAGCTATAAAGTTAAAGTCGACCAAAGAAACATTATTAGTCGGCACCCGTACCGCCATACCATCGAGCTTACCTGCCAACTCTGGCAACACTAAACCTACGGCTTTAGCTGCTCCCGTCTGTGTTGGAATCATAGATTGACCAGCAGCACGCGCACGATAAATGTCATTGTGATAGACATCGTGAATATTTTGATCATTAGTGAATGCGTGAATTGTTGTCATAGACCCCAATTCAATACCAACGCCATCGTTTAAGACTTTCGCAACAGGTGCTAGGCAATTGGTGGTACAAGAGGCATTAGAGATAATCTTGCAATCGGCGTTAAGTACATCTTGATTGACACCATAAACTACCGTGGCGTCTGCATCTGCGGCTGGCGCAGAAATGATGACTTTTTTAGCACCGGCAGTTAGATGTGCGCTGGCCTTATCTCGGCTAGTAAAAAATCCTGTGCACTCATAAACCACATCTACATTTAGTTCAGCCCAAGGTAGCTTACTTGGATCGCGTTCAGAAACCGTAATAATTTCATCGCCATTGACGATCATCTTGTCACCGTCAACACTGACAGCACCGGGAAAACGCCCATGAACCGAATCATATTTCGTTAAATGTGCATTGAATTCGGTATTGCCCAAATCATTAATGGCTACTATTTGAATAGAGTCTCGGTAATCAGATTCGTACAAAGCCCTTAAAATGTTACGACCGATACGCCCAAAACCATTAATTGCGACTCGAATTGTCATCGTCTTCACCTATAGGTTGATTGCAGATATTTAGCTAAGTTACTTATTATCCAGCAAAACCCATTGATATCAAGTCAATTATGTAATTAAATTAAATTCTATAATAGCCAAATATTACAAGCACTTCCCCCAAACCGCCGACAAAGAAAAGACTAACGCCAATATTTGCGGCATAATCCACGGTTAATCAGTCACTTACCGAGCACTTAGTAACTGTAACCAACATCAATTTGATAGCGATATTCTTGTTATGAGTCTTTTAAGTAATCTCAAACGCTCTATCCCTTCACTGAGTAAAGCTGAATCACGCATTGCTAAAGCCATTTTGATTGATCCTGAAGCGACAGTGAACATGACAACCAGTGAGCTCGCTCGTCTAGCGGGAGTCAGCGATCCAATGATTTCGCGCTTTTGTCGTACGATGGAGTGCACTAGCTTTCCCGATTTTAAAGTCCAGCTGGCCAAAAGCTTGGTCAATAAAGTCTCTTTTATCAGTGAAGCTGTTTCACCTGGTGATAATAGTGCTAATTACATTGAGAAACGCATCAATGCCAATCAAGCAGCGCTGGAATACATCCGTACTAAACTCGACCCAGCTATTATTGAGCAGACAGTTGCAGCTCTGAGTCGTTCTAAAAAAATCGAAATTTTTGGTATGGGCGGATGTGCCGCCATTGCAAAAGACGCGCAACACAAGCTCTTTCGTTTAGGCATACCAACGATGGCACACGAAGACCACTTAATGCAGCGCATGGTAGCGGCATCAGCTGACGAAGATACGACTATTTTAATTTTTTCATTTACTGGCCGAACGCAAGCGATGGTCGAGATTGCTGAAATTGCCAAGAATAGTGGTGCAAAATTAATTACTATTTGCAGTCCCAACTCCCCTCTCGCCGAGCTAGCAGACATCACAATTACTTCAGGTGATGAGTTAGAAGACACGACGATTTACGTGCCCATGACGACACGTATTATTATCCTTACCATTACCGACATTCTCACCACGGGGTTAGCGTTAGAACAAGGTGAAGAAATTGAAGCGCAGTTGAAAAAAATTAAGCACAGTCTCGATAGTACCAAGATCATTTAAAAACAACATCAACTAATATAAAACCAAGGCGCACTTCTAACTACGACAGCAATTGTCACATAGTGCAACTTTCAAATTGGGTATAAAACAAGCTAATTTCTAGTTGATAAAAGGCTTGTTGATGGGTAAAAATAGTACTCATCAACAATGTGCCCAAAGTGTGAAAACTTCATGTATACCGCTATTCAACGTCAACAAATGCTTGATATCGCACAGCGATCAATTCAACACGGCCTACACTTAAGCACACGCCTGAGAGTTAACTACAAAGGTATTGAAGCAGGATTGTTAAAACCGCGAGCGTGTTTTATTACACTAAAAATTGGCCAAGAAATTTGTGGGCGTATGGGTTCATTAGAACCCAATATGGCACTCATCGAAAACATTGCACACAATGCCCATAGTGCAGCCTTTAACGACCCGCGTTTCGTACCAATAACAAAAGAAGCAATCGAACATTTAACGATTGGGATCACCGTTTTAGGCGAAATTGAAACAATAAATTGTGACAACGAAAAAGAACTACTCACTCAACTAACTCCGCAAACTGACGGCGTTATTTTAAGTGAAGATGATTTAACTGCGACGTTTTTACCGGACGTATGGCAACAACTTATCGAGCCTAAAGACTTTATTCAGCAGCTAAAGATTCAAGCCGGCCTAGCTGAAGATTACTGGAGTGACACACTACGTTTTGAACGCTTTCAAGTTAAAGAAATCAGTTCAACGCCAAGCGATAATTAAAAAAGTTTTATTCTTAAGTTATATTGATAGCAGTCTTTTAACTGGACCAAACGATACTCTGTGAATCGGCGTTACTCCTAGCGTGTCTAAAGCTGCCATATGTACCTTTGTTGGATAGCCTTTATGCGCTGCGAAGCCATAACCAGGGTACTGTTGATCAAACTCAATCATTTCTCGGTCACGCACTACTTTTGCCAAGATCGATGCCGCTGCAATCGCTTTTACTCGACTATCGCCTTTAACAACGGCTTCAGATGGATAGGTCCAGCGGGGAATTTTATTACCATCTACCAGTACATGCTCAGGTTGCATCGACAAGCCCTCAACAGCTCGCTTCATTGCCAACAAACTTGCCTGTAGAATATTTATCTCATCTATCTCCGCAACACTAGCGCGAGCGACACACCAACTTAGCGATTTTTCTTTAATCTCAGGAAACAGCGCTTCACGACGTTTTTCAGTTAACTTTTTCGAATCATCAAGCCCTTCGATAATATTTTTAGGGTCAAGAATAACAGCCGCAGCAACAACATCACCCGCTAACGGACCACGACCAACTTCATCAACACCGGCAACTAACAAACCTTGGTAACAAGAAATAAAGGGTTCCACTACGACCTCTGTTTTTTTTCAGCAATCATTGCTAATAATACTTGAGCAGCACGATCACTGGCGCCCTGTTTTAATTGTTGATGTATATCGCTAAAACAATCCATCAATTCTCGATAGTTAGCCGTCTTATCCAAACGCTCAAGTATTAACGGCCCCAAGATATCCGCCTTAACATCATCTTGCAAAACTTCAGGGACCATCGCTCGCTCTGCGAGTAAATTAGGTAAAGAAATAAAGGGCGATTTAACTAAGCGTGAGAGAATCACATAAGAGAACCAAGCTAATCGATAAGCTACGACCATAGGCCGTTTTAATAACATCGCTTCTAGCGTTGTCGTTCCAGACGCCATCAATACAACATCCGACGCAGCCATTACTAATTGAGATTGACCATCAACCAAGGTAATCGGCAAGTCGTGTCCAAACTCTTTTAAAAGCTGTTCTAGTTGTATTTTCCGTGTGGCATTTGCCGCTGGAATAATAAATGTTAACTTGCGATGGCTATCACTTTGATCAATACACCAACGCGCAGTTTCAATAAATGATTGACCTAACATTTTCACTTCACCACCACGACTGCCCGGCAATAAAGCCACAATAGTATCTTGTTCGGTGAAACCTAAATGCTTTCTGGCATCAGATGACTGCTGATCAACGAGTGTTTTTTCTATCGGAAATTGATCAGCCAGCGAATGACCTACAAACGTTACAGGTACATTATGCTGTTGATAAAATTTTGCTTCAAACGGAAACAGCGTCAACATATGATCAACAGCCTTAGCTATTTTCTTAACGCGCCCCTGCCGCCAAGCCCACACTGAGGGGCTAACATAATGAGCAGTCAATATTCCCTTTTTTCGTAAAGCTAGCTCAAGGTTGAGATTAAAATCGGGAGAATCAATACCAATAAATAAATCAGGTGGCTGTTCAGTAAAATGTTGTTTTAGTTTTTTCCGCATAGCTAATAGTTCGGGTAGCCGCTTTAGCGGTTCAACAAAACCCATCACCGATAAACGATCCATATCGAATAAACTATGAAAGCCCTGAGCCAACATCAATGGCCCACCAATACCTTCAAAACACGTATTGGGGTACATTGTCAAAATAGATTTAATCAGTGCAGAACCGAGAATATCACCCGAGGCTTCTCCAACGACAATACCGATACGAAGATGATCGAGATTGTTAATGGTAGACATGGTTTATTTCTCTATAAAAACAAGAAGTGTCAATAAAGGAGCTAGCTGTGACGTTATTAGAATATTGATTACAAGGCAACTATCGAACAATACCGCGCTCAGACAATGTTAATGAATCGATCAGCAAATCAATTTCTTCATTCACTTCACGCATTACCTGTAACTTTTCTAGCGCTTCTTCAACGGTCAAACCTTGACGATAAATCAGCTTATAAGCTCTACGAATAGCAGTAATTGCATCGCTACTAAAACCGCGGCGCTTTAAACCCTCAACATTAATACCTTTAACTGTTGCAGGGCTTCCGGTTACCGTAACGTATGCGGGTACGTCTTTACCAATAGCAGTACCCATACCAGAAAAACTATGCGCACCGATATAACAAAACTGATGAACCAAGGTATAGCCGCTGAGGATACTCCAATCACCCATAGTCACATGACCAGCAAGCGCTACGTTGTTGACTAGAATACAGTGATTACCAATGATTGAATCATGCCCTACATGAACATAAGCCATCAATAAATTATCATTACCTATGCTTGTTTCACCCCGATCCTGAACAGTACCTCGGTGAATCGTAACGCCTTCACGAATAACATTGTTATCACCAATGACTAAGCGAGTATCTTCGCCTTGGTATTTCAAATCAGGGGTATCATCACCAATCGTTGAAAATTGAAAAATTTTATTATTAACACCAATTGTCGTCGGCCCTTTGATAACGACATGTGAAGCGATGACAGTGCCCGCACCAATATGTACATTGGGGCCGACAATTGTCCACGGGCCTATTTCAACGTCATCAGCAATGACGGCACTGGGGTCAATAATAGAACGAGGATCGATCAAAGTAATACCTTATTACTGTCTGAACTTTTTAAATTCTTTAAACGCTTTAACTTAACAATCGCAATCTAACTAAACTTGTTTATCCGCACACAAGATTGAGGCAGAGGCAGCTAGTTTGCCATCGACATGCGCCGTGCAATCAAACTTCCATAATCCTCGGCGATCTGAAACGTATTCTACGTTTAACATTAATTGATCGCCAGGGACCACTTGTTTTTTGAACCGAACTTTATCAGCACCGGCAAATAAATAAATTGATCCATCAGCAGGCTTTTTACCCTGCGTTTTAAAACCCAAAATACCAGCAGCTTGCGCCATGGCTTCAACAATTAAGACCCCAGGCATAACGGGCATATCAGGAAAATGGCCTTGAAAAAACTCTTCATTAATAGTGACATTTTTATAGGCCTGCAAGGACTCTTTGGCCTTCCATTCAACAACTCTATCAACTAATAAAAACGGATAACGATGAGGTAGGTACTCACGAATCTCTTTAACGTCCATCATATAAAAGCAAATCCTAATCGATCATGAGTTGAATAAAGCTAGCTATAAATTACTGCAATTACTGTTTGTTATTCTTTTAGTTTTTTTTCTAATTCAACTAATCGCTTATACATATTATCAAGCTGAGAAGCACGAACAGCGTTTCTTCTCCAACTTTTAGATTCTTGCAAAACAAGAGAACCCGATGAATATGAGCCAGCTTTAGTAATAGACTTAGTGACAATCGTACCACCGGTTATATGCGTGCCTTCAGCAATAGTAATATGACCATTGATGATAACGCAGCCCGCGATCGTACAATTACTGCCAATTTCAGTACTGCCAGCAATACCCGTACAACCCGCTATAGCCGTATTGTCACCAATAACAACGTTGTGAGCGATTTGTACGAGGTTATCAATAATGACACCATTACCAATAACCGTGTTATCTAATGCACCGCGATCAATAACTGTATTAGCGCCAATCTCGGCATCATTACCAACGACAACGCCACCTAGCTGGTGAATTTTAATCCAACCTTTGCCCTGCTCTCTCTGCTCTTTTGGCGCTGGAGCAAAACCAAAGCCATCGCTACCTAAAACACAGCCACTGTGCAGAATAACACGATCAGCAATGCTAACCTCATGGCAAACAGTAACATTTGCATGCAGTAAGCAATCATTTCCCAACTGACTGTTATTGCCAATAACCGAGCCCGCACCGATAGAGGTATTATCACCAACAACAACATGATCGCCAATAACAACATTGGCCGCGACAGAGACATCAGAACCCAATACCGCACTAGGACTTATTACTGCTGAATCGGCAATGCCCGTCTGTTGAGATCTTCCAGCATTGAAAAGA
>CALBVI010000265.1 GCA_937969395.1 uncultured Spongiibacteraceae bacterium
AAATGTAGAAGACACTCCTTATTGTCAGAATCTATTTCAATATTAGTGACCGGCTGAGCATTGCCCACTGGCTCAACCTCACCCGCATCATCAACTTTCACCTTAAGAACGTGAAGCTGGAAATCCTCTTCTATATCAGCTTGAAACTCAAATTCTTGAAGAATATCTTTAACATGCTTACTCAATGAATTTTTCCTTATCGGGGCTTAATGTTTAGTGAATCGCAGTATAGTGGCTAACACTGCTCAAATCCGGGACTGCATTATACGTTTTGCTCTACTCTTTTGAATAATCCCGCTTAAAATGGCAAGTTTCTTTCTGCATTCTCTTTTCGTGCTTGTTCCTCTTTCTTTTTTTCGCGGCTTTCTTCATAGACTATACAAGCCATACCAAAGACTAAGCGACTAACACTAACTTTATCACTGTCATTTCCACGTTCACCCAAAGAACAACAAGCTTGAAGAAAAATAATTAATGAAAAGATTGCTCGTTTATAAGCCATTATTTTCCTTTTTAAAATTACCGTTTTCCAAATAATAAATAACCTGAGAAATGACTTGTTCGTTTTTCATCATAAATGGATGTGTAGTCGAGAGCTCTATATGGTCATTCATACCTTCAATCTTGGTACTTTCTATGGATACCTTGCCATCATCACTACCGGGTATTAGAGATGACAATATCCAGTTGATACTCTTGTTGCCTGCGATAATACCTGTATGAAATGTTAGAGGACCTAAGCGGCCTGGAATACTTAATTCACCTGTCCCGAGTTGTAAGCCAGCATCACCGTTAATGAAATGAAAGCCCGGTATATTATTGAGTTTATCGACCACTTCACTGCCCTTATTTGGTGGCCCTAACATAACGACATACTTTAAATTCGCTATTGTGTTGGTCGATAAATACTGACGAACCAGTATTCCACCAAGAGAGTGCGTAACGAAGTTTATTTCAGACTTCTCATTACAGGTTTCAAGTGCCGGCTCTATAGCCATATCGGCAAGCGTTTCAATATTATACTCTCGCGATGGATAACCAAGATTAACGACTTGGTATCCCTTCTCAGATAGCTTCCCCTCTAGCTTTTCCATTGAGCTTTCTGTTCTCGCAAGCCCATGCAAAAGAATGACGCATGAGGCGTTCGCTGTTGAGCTTAAAAGAATAAAAAACATGATAAGTAGAATTTTAATATTGTTGACCTTAGCGTTTACCGCAACAGATAATTACCTACACAACGCGCAGAAATCCCTAGTAGATATAAAGCAAACTTTAGGGTCACAACGTGATTAATGTACATTATGAAACATAGTATAACCCTTCCAATTTAGGAGGCACCTTAGAACCATATACATTTAAAACTACATTATTAGATGATTCTATATATTTTATTTCTACGTTAAATCCTAACAACATTTGATTTTTAAGCTTGGGAAGATATTCATCTTCTTCAATATTTTCATATTGTCTAGGTATTTCAAAAAGATATAATTTTTCGTAAGGCTTATAACCATTGAGATCATCGATAAAGTTAGTATATTTTTCTAACCGCACCAACCTATGCATATTCATAAGCTTATAACATAAGAACGAAACAATAGAAGTAAAGGCAAAACCTAATATGCTAATAGCTACTATTTCAAATTGCAGTGTGAAAAAGCCATAAATAAACCCTCCTATTGCGAGTATAAAAATCGCAATTACTGTACCAGCACCACGGCCACCGAAAGCACCGACAGTAATAAATAACTCTTTTAACAAGCTAAACTTTCCACCGGGCTGCATACCAATCCTCTCAATTAACTAGACGTTCGTATGAAAACACTTCAGCAATCACTCAAAACTTTCTTTTTAAGTGCTAAACCTTGAAGAAATTGGAATAATTACCTGCATCCATAATAAATCCATGCTCGCTGTGAAATAACGCCTAGCAATTTATTCACAAGCTCCACTTCCTGCACAACAACGCAGTGCTACGAAGTAGATAAACACCTTTAAAAGGTTATTATTCAATCCCTTTCCCCGATCATAATTACCTATCCAGATAAATCAATCACTTAAATGATCTTTCCCTTGGGTATAACCTCCTATCCAGCTAAAATCCCCCTGCTACCCACCTCGCCACTGATAAGCTGTAATGACAAGCAAACCAACCAATACCAAACTGCACCCGCGTAACCAGCACAGTGGCGGCTATGATTTCACCCGCCTATTGGCACAATCACCTAGCCTCGAAGCATTCACTCAGCGCAACCCAGCCGACCAAATCACAATCGATTATCATAATGACAAGGCAGTTCGCGCACTCAATCAAGCACTGCTCAAAGCGCACTACAAGATTAACTTTTGGGATATACCCGCCAACTATCTGTGCCCACCGATTCCTGGCCGCGTTGACTATATCCATTATTTAGCGGATCTACTCGCCAGCGACAATCAGCAAGCAATCCCCCGTGGGCGCAATATCAAAGTATTAGACATCGGTACCGGCGCCAACTTGGTCTACCCCTCACCGGCCAGAGCGAATACGGCTGGCATTTCACTGGCGTTGATATAGACCCAGCGGCAATCAAAGTGGCGCAGCAAATTTGCCAATTCAACAAACTAAAAATAAATCTTAAGCTACAAAAGAATCGTGAGAATATATTTAAAGGCGTGATTGATCCGCAAGACAATTTTCAC
>CALBVI010000266.1 GCA_937969395.1 uncultured Spongiibacteraceae bacterium
ATCCACTCTTCACCACGCAGTACGTGGGTGATTTGCATGAGGTGATCATCAACCACATTAGCTAGGTGATAGGTCGGCATGCCGTCTGATTTAAGCAGAATTTGCGCATCGACTAAGGCCCAATCTAGCTCCATATTGCCACGCAACATATCGGCTACTTCTACCTTGCCTTCGGTCGGTACGTTCATACGAATAACGTAAGGCGCATTGTCTGCTTCACGCTTGGCGACTTCGTCTTTCGGTAGCTCTAAGTCAATGGGCTTTAAGGCGCGGTTAATGCCCTGCTCTTTTAAGCCTGCACGTAATGCGTCTAGTTCTTGCGGGGTGCGATAACAGCGAAAGGCGTGGCCTTTTTCAATTAACTGTTCGGCATACTGACGATAATCCGATTTGCGCTCGCTTTGGCGATAAGGGCCAAAGTCACCACCGACGTCTGGACCTTCATCCCACTCTAGCCCCATCCAGCGTAGCGAATCAAAAATCGCTTGTTCTGATTCGGGGGTTGAACGGGTTTGATCAGTATCTTCAATTCTTAAGACAAATTTACCGCCGTGCTTACGCGCAAAGCAAAGGTTGAATAAGGCAATGTAAGCGGTGCCGACGTGTGGATCGCCAGTCGGTGAAGGTGCAATACGGGTGCGGACAGTCATCGTAAAACAAGTCTCAAATTGATTAATGAAAATAACGAAAAAGTACTGAATAAAAGTATGAATGCTGAGATACCTAGCATTCATTTAATGACGCGCATTATAGGGGCTACATAGGGGTTATGAATAGGGTCGATGATAGGATGTTAGAAGCTAGTTCATTGCAATTGATTAAATTCGGCTGAGGCAGAACCAAAAAAGCCGAGCGTAAAACGCTCGGCTTTGATATTAGTCATAATGAAAGATCAACTCACCTCGATCATTTGTACCGTACCGTCAGGGAGTGTTTCAGCCATATGCCCTTCTGGCTCTTCCAAAAACTGAACCAAGCCAAAGCATACTAAAGCAGAACAGGCGATAACCATGAAGAAGCCTGACACATCGAGAAAAGAATAAACCGTTAAGAAGGTTACACCACCAACATTACCGTAAGCGCCAACCATACCGGCGATTTGTCCGGTCATACGACGTTTAATTAAAGGCACCATGGCGAATACCGCACCCTCACCGGCCTGTACGAAGAAAGAACAAACCATCACCGCAACAACGGCCAGCGGGATCATCCAGGTGCTATCAACCTGTGACAAGACAAAATAACCAACCGCTAAACCTGCCACTAATACTGATAAGGTTTTTCTGCGGCCAAGCTTGTCGGATAAGTAACCACCACCGGGACGCGCGACTAAATTCATTACCGCAAAAGCACCACCCAAGAGCCCGGCTTTAACGGGGCTTAAATCAAAGGTTTCCATAAAGAAGGCTGGCAACATAGACACAACAGCCAACTCAGAACCAAAGGTCACGAAGTAAGCCCAATCTAAAATAGCCACCTGCTTGAATTTGTACTGATCCATTGCAGGTGTTTCTTTATGCAAATTCTCTTTATTGACCTGATAAATTTGGTAAAACTGAAAGACAAACAATACCGCTAAGGCAATCCACAAAATCGTTGCGGTGCTATCGGTTAATAAGCTCACACCAGCGGGTGATAATTTCCAGGTTAGTACCGCTAGAGCAATGTACATAGGGACATTCATCGCGATGTAAAAGATAAAGTCTTTTTTGCTGCTAACTTCTAAGCCGCCCGATTTTTTCGGTTTAAAGTAGGTTGAGCCTTTAGGTGTGTTGCGCGCAACTATATAAAAGAAAATACCGTAGCACATCGCCACCACACCTGTAGTTGCAATCGCATAACGCCAGCCATCATCACCGCCATAAACATAAGCGGTTAATGCCGGTAGTGTCCAAGCGGCAACGGCAGAACCAAAGTTACCCCAGCCGCCATAAACACCTTCTGCCATGCCGACTTGCTTAGCGGGAAACCATTCACCGACCATGCGGATACCGATAACAAAACCAGCACCGATAAAACCACATAAAAAGCGGAACAGGGCTAACTGTTCATAGGTTTGCGCAAAGGCAAATCCCCAACTTAAAAATGCCGAGGCCACCAGTAACATACTGTAAACAATACGCGGACCAAACTTATCCACCAACATGCCAATCACGATACGGGCCGGAATAGTCAGCGCAACGTTTAAGATAAGCAATGCCTTCCACTGCGCATTGGTTAGGTCGAAAGCCTCAACAATAAACGGCTTTAATGGCGCATAACTGAACCACATAATGAAGGTTAAAAAGAAAGCAAACCAAGTGACGTGCAAGGTTTTGATCGAGCTACTGGAGAAATCCAGTAAGTTTAGTTTTGAGCCGCTCATTAGTTATATTCCCTAAAAAAATAGATATTGATTAGGTGTTAGCAACAGCTATGCCAGTGTTAATAACCGCTATAAAAATGCGACTAATACCCTGTAATGGGGCAACGCAGCGTGATTTTGCTCGCTACTCGTACATTATCGACAGGCTTTAGTGGCGCATACTGGTGCAAAGAAGATAAAGACGCACACAAATATATCCTCGCCCGCCTTCAGCAAAGCTATCGATGCAATGATCAATTCCCATATGAACAAACCTTTCAATTCATGCAAATGATAATTGTTTGCATTAAGTTTTGTATTTTGGTACTTTGCCCCACCTACTTAACACCACACAAAAAAAAGAACGAAATCTCAGCGCTGATGCAAAAGAAAAGATCGAAGAATAGCCCGTTAAACAAGGTGCTCAAGGCCTCACGATGGCTGCATATTTACTGTTCTACAGCGCTATTTGCACTGCTGATCTTTTTTTGTATCACCGGCATCTGGTTAAACCACCGCTGGTATGACCAGGACAATTACCAACAACAATACGCTGAACATGAAATTACTAACGAACTGCATTTGGCTTGGGGCCTACCCGCCCAAGAACACTGGGCGCCTGACACTACGGCTATCACTCGCTACTTAAGTGATCAGCATGGTTTAAAAGGTCCAGCCAGTATGGACATAGACCAAGACTTAAATGAGCTAGTCATTGAATACAAAGTGCCCGCCGGTTTTGCCAGTGTGATGATTATTGGTGAAGAGCGATTGATCACCATAGAAACGGAAACAGGATCAGCTGTCGGCATACTTAATGATCTGC
>CALBVI010000267.1 GCA_937969395.1 uncultured Spongiibacteraceae bacterium
CTGGAACTCACTTATACCGATGAGTGGACTGACACTGCTAGCGGCCTAATAGCCGACGAAGACATTGACCTAAGCTACGACACTAATTGGGATATATCCTCAGCCTACGCGATCATTTCACCGAACATAGACCCCGAACTCGATGGCCGTATTGTTATTAGCTACAACGACCACATCCAACCCATTTGGGAGCGCGAGCGCACAATATTACAAGACGGAGTTGAAGTGCTTGGCAAAGATGGTACAGCTGCTACGAACTGCACGAGTTGCCACACAACATTAGACAACGCAGTAATCCCAGCCTCTCAGCTTGACTTAACCAGCATATTAGACCCGGATGAAGGGGACGGCCTATTTCCTCGCTCTTTTGTAGAATTGACTACTAATGACAGAGAGCAATGGCTGGACAACGTTGACGGTCTCACCGATCGTATCCGTTCTTGCGCAGTTCTAGACGATGATGGCAACCCTGTTCTAAATGAAGCTGGTGTTCCTGTTATAGATGAAGATCCATTCCCCGTAACACGCAGTATTCGTAGCGGCTTTGCGAATAACAGTGACGCATTCTTTAATTGTTTCGAAACCAACAGTACTGGCCAGTGCGGCGCCTTTATTCAAGACACCTCTGAACCTCCCGCACACTGCATTGATGGCGAGGGAACTATTGGCGGTTTTAGTATAGAAACCAAAAATATTCCAGACACCTTTGATGAGGCTCAAACGTTAATGGCTGCAGCCGAAACACCCAGCGATTTAACGGCAGAACCTGAGCTAATGTACTTGCTGAGAGAAGATAGGACAAAGTGCTCAAACTGTCATTCACAAACTGCATTAACCCCGGTCTCTCCTTATCACTCAGACCAACCAGTCGACATGTTCGATATCAATGATATAGCTTTAGCCAATAACTCGGCCTACGATGCCATTACTAATCCAAGCAACCCATTAATAAGTATAAGGCCTAGCGAATCAGCATTAGTCGAACGAGTTGCTAGCAACCATAATTGTTGGAGCAGTGACTGTGCCGCGGATGCTGCTGAAATAGAAGCTGCAATAGCCAGCTTTGTAGCCACTATTCCCAAAGAACCTCTAAGCGGCGGCACCATTGGAGAAGAAACAACATTCAATCACTATCAATTATTAACTCCCAGCGAGCTGCGATTAATCTCTGAATGGATAGATATTGGTGCGCCATTTTATACCAATCCCTTTGATCCAAGACTTTATCCATAAGATCAAAAGCGGATAGTTAAAAATAAACTATTATTGATAACACTTTAGATTTAAAAATAGCTTGGCACTTAAAACCGCCCAGCATTGAGAATAACGATTAGATGAAACAAACATTAATGGCTCGCGCAAAATATTATTGTTCGGCCTTACTTATATCAGCTTGCTTGGTTGGCACGTCAACCACCGCAACAGCAGACGATGACGCAATTATAGCCAGCGTCGGCGCGGTATTTATCGAGCTGCGCACAGGCCCTGGTCGCGGCTACCCCATTGTCGATATTGCCGAACGTGGTGAAAAGATTGAAATACTTAAGCAGCGCACCGACTGGATTAAAATACGCACATCAGACGACAGCGAAGGCTGGGTAAGAACCGGAGACATTGCCGAAACCCTCGACGAGCAAGGGCAAGCCCTGTCTGAAAATATTCGTCAGTTACAGCCACGCTCCAATACATCACCACAGCAGGGTGATTGGGAGATTGGCGTCATGCTGGGAGATTACGGTGGCACTGACGCTATTAGCGTTTACACCGATTACCACTTTACTAACAACCTAGCGATTGAATTAGCAGCATCTGACAACTTTGGTAATTTCTCATCTGGCCAGTATGTTGTCGCCAGTATTATGCATCAGCCTTTTCCGCAGTGGAGTTACTCACCATTTATCAGTTTGGGCGGCGGCGTGCGTAAAACCAATCCACGGTCTAATCTGGTAGAAACAGAAGACCGCACCGACAACATTCTTGTTGCCGGTATAGGCATGAGAACAATTTTATACAACCGTTTTGTACTTCGCGTGCAATATAACCATCACACCGTCTTGACCAGTAGAGACGACGATATAGAAGTTGAAGAATGGAAAATCGGATTAAGCGCTTTATTTTAGCCATCGGGCTTATTAATAGCCTGTTTATACACAATAGTTTTGCCGCAGATGATGCGGTGCAAGTTGTTGAGCCGCAGCTCGACCGACGCACCATCAAACCCGACAAAATTGATACTGAAAATTTCGAGATCGGGCTCTATGCCGGCATGATCAGTATTGAAGACTTTGATACGAGTACATTGCTTGGCGTACGTGCCGCTTACCACATTACCGAAGATTTTTTCTTTGAATTGGGTTATGGCGAATCTGAAGGTGGCCTCACCAGCTTTGAAGAACTCAGTGGCAGCTCACCCTTATTTACCGATGAAGATCGCGAATACAGTTACTACGATCTTTCCTTAGGCTGGAACATTTTACCCGGCGAAGTTTTTATTTTCGATAAATATGCCTTTAACTCATCACTCTATTTGTTAGGCGGCGTTGGCAATACCACCTTCGCTGGTGATGAATGGTTTACCGTTAATATTGGTGCTGGCTTTAGATTATTACTAACCGATGCTATCGCATGGCACATTGGCGTACGTGATCATATTTTTGACCGCGACACACTGGGCGAAGAAGAAGCGACGCACAACATTGAATTTAATACTGGGTTCACAGTGTTTTTTTAACAGACTGCTATTCTAACTTTATTATTTAAAAGAATATTTTGGAGATCGTACATGCTCAAGTCGCTACTTATCGCAGCAACGTTAGTTGTTAGTCAGTGGAGTTTAGCAGCAGGCATTGAAGGCCCTGCCCCCGACTTTACGCTAAAAACTAACAGCGGAGAAAACTACCGTCTCAGCGAACATCGCGGTGAAGTTTTACTTATTAACTTCTGGGCATCTTGGTGCGGCCCCTGCCGACAGGAAATGCCATTACTCGACGAGATACATCAAAAATATTCCAAACTAGGTTTTAGTGTTTTAGGAGTTAATGTTGACGAAGACTCTTCTATGGCCGATAAAATTCTTAAAGATATTCCTGTTAGCTTTCCTATTTTATATGACCAAAGCAGCGAGATCAGTGCGCTTTATAATGTCGACGCAATGCCAACAACGGTAATGGTTGATCGCAATGGCAATATGCGCGTATTACACCGTGGCTATAAGCCCGGCTATGAAGATCTCTATATAAAAGATATTAAAAAATTAGTGCGTGAATAATTTTTTAATTAAAAAATACTGATACCAAGGCTAACGACCATGTTAATGCTAAAACGAATCATCGGATGTTTATTATTATTCAGCCTTGTAGCTTGTGGCTCTATCGAACCATGGGTAAAGCCCTATGAGCGACAGAATATGGCCGACCCTATAATGAGTATGAGCCGCGATCCAGTTTCCAGCAGTTATATGCATCACGTTTACCAAGCTCGTGAAGGTGCTCGTGGCGCTGAAGGTGGCGGTGGCGGCGGTTGCGGCTGTAACTAATGTTTATTTCGAATGATTAACAGAAAAAAAATATCAATTGGAAATATATCCTTGAATAAAAATATCGTCACATTGCTATCCGCCCTCTTATTCACAGTCACTGTATTCACGACAGCTATTGTGCAAGCGGCAGTGTTACCAGAAGACCGTACCGACGTTATGTATCACAGCTACGATGGCGGCGGCGTTACTATTGATGGGCCATCAGTGTTAGTGCGCAAAGATTTTAAAGGCAAGGTTTCCGTTAGCGCCAATTACTATGTCGATAGTGTCAGCAGTGCATCGATTGATGTTGAAGCCAGTGGCGCTAGCCGCTATGCCGAAGAGCGAACCGAATACAGT
>CALBVI010000268.1 GCA_937969395.1 uncultured Spongiibacteraceae bacterium
GGTCTGTGACCCCGTCACCGGCATGCATCATATATTTAACGATTTAATGCCCCAACATTTTTTTGCTGACAGCCCGAAGAGCTCTTTTCATCAAAACTTTAATGACAGCGACATCAATAGCTTTAAACAACTAATCGAGAAAAATCACTCGCAACTCGCCGCTGTGATTTTAGAACCTATTGTGCAAGGCACCGGAGGTATGAATTTTTATTCCCCTGAATACCTTCGACAAGTACGTCAATTATGCACTCAATACGACGTCTTATTAATTGCCGATGAAATTGCGACAGGTTTTGGCCGTACTGGAAAATTATTTGCCTGCGAACATGCCAATATCGAGCCCGATATCATGTGTATCGGTAAAACATTAACTGGGGGTTATATTTCATTAGCGGCGACATTATGTAATGAAAAAATAGCTAGAGGCATTAGTGAAGGTGAAGCTAACGTTTTGATGCACGGCCCGACGTTCATGGGCAATCCGTTAGCAACAGCTATAGCACTGGCAAGTGTCAAACTGCTGTTATCTCAGCCCTGGAAAAGTACAATAAAAAATATTGAAAAACAGTTGATTGCAGGACTAGAACCAGCAAAAGAATTCTCTCACGTATCTGATGTAAGAGTGTTAGGTGGTATTGGTGTAATAGAAATGAGAAACGCTGTTGACATGAAAATCATTCAGCGACAGCTGGTTGAGCAAGGAATTTGGTTACGTCCCTTCGGCAAGCTAATTTATACTATTCCGCCCTATATTATTTCAACTGAAGACCTAACCACACTAACCCAAAAAATTGTCAGCGTGATTGGGCAAATGAAAAAATAGGTTAAGGGTTATCACTTGTTGCCACTAACTTCATCTTCACCCTTAACACCATTTTTTTCGCCTTGAATCCGATCATAAATTTCTTCCCTATGAACCTCTATGCTTCTTGGAGCATTAATACCTATACGTACTTGCCCCCCCTTTACCTCTAAGACAGAAATGGTGACCTCATCGCCGATCATAATACTCTCGCCAATCCTTCGCGTTAAAATTAACATAGCACTCTCACTTAATGAATGTGATCAAAGTATACCCTTGCCATAAAACAACAAACATGGCGTTTTATGCCAAAAAAGCGTTCAATCGTTGCAACTTGATGAATAAGCAAAGTATTACCAATATTCAGAATTAGTTTTTAACAAAAAACAGACCATAAGTGAAAAAATAACACTTTACTTACCCCACAACAAACAAGTTAGCCTTTTATTAATACAAAAATGTCAAAATAAATGATAACAATTAACTAAATAAATGGGCCGTCATGATATTATTAAAAAAACTGAAATAAGCAAACAAACCTCATATTTTCAACAAAAATCAAAACCACGAGTCATTGACAACAATGGATAATTTAAAGACATATAATCGAGTAAAAGAGTTAGAGTCAAAAAAAGCTCGTACCTTTTTATTCGTTTGTTATATCAGCTCTATCATTGTCGCTATCGGAGGCTTAGCCGCCTTATTTTTTAATAAAGATTTATGGACTTATAGTGCAATAGCTGCAACTACCGCCATCATCCTCGCGCGCTTGATTTATATGATTGATAATCGACGGGAAAAAAGCTGCCAGTTCTGCGGAAACATCCTGTCATATATCACTCGCCCCTTTTTATTAAAAGGTAAATATCTATCTATGCACGGTGTAAAAGAAGGCAATTACTTTTTCACTCAACGCACTAGAAAAACATCGCCATTTAAAAAATGCTGGACTAAAATCTCTAATCGCTCATTAGCCTGTCATCACTGTCGCCTTAGCGAGGAAACATACAGTGAATATTACGAAACCCCTTCAGAAAAAGAACTAGCTGTATTAGAGGACCGTTAACTGCCTGTTACTTTCTCAGTGAAACCACCTAATCAAATTTAGACCGATCAGGCTCACGTCTTTCCATAAATGCGATCATAGCCTCCTTTGCTGCAGGTGATTGTAAAAAAACTGTAAAATCTTTACATTCACTTTCAATACGCGCCACTAGTAATTCTTTATCTGGTCGTAACAATTGCTTAGTTTTTCTTAAGGCCGCTCGTGGTTTATCCGCTAATTTTTTAGCTATAACTAAAGCATGCTCTAACGACTTATCAACAGCTGTTATTTTACCAACAAGACCTACAGTTAACGCTTCGTCAACACCAAAGCTATCACCAAACATCAACAACTCTGCAGCCTTCTGATATCCACACAACTGCGGCAGTAATAACGAAGAGCCCGCCTCTGGCACTAAACCGAGATTAATAAAGGGCAGAGAGAATGTTGCATTCTCAGCAGCCAGAACTTGGTCACAATGTAATAACAACGTTGTGCCAATGCCTACAGCCGCACCATTAACAGCTGCAACAATAGGTACATCGGTAGTAGCAAGCTTTAACAGAAAACGTAACGTCGGATGATCACCGACTATCTCTATATCGGATAAAAAACTGCTCAAATCATTACCAGCAGTGAACACATCACTACTACCTGTAATTAACACCACCCGGGGCCCATCGTCTGCCTCAGCTTGCTCTATCGCATCGGTTAAAGCGCTGTACATATCCAATGTCAGGGCGTTCTTTTTTTGGGGTCGATTAATTTTTACAATTAATACATTTTCATTTAATTCACAAAGAATATGCTCTGTCATAACTATTTCTCATATCAATTAATCTGTTGAAAGCTTCGCTACTATTGATAAGGGCACGTTAAAATATAGATAAAACTTACAGTCTGAACAAAGTTGCCAAGTTTACTTTTAAGCGCCTACACACTAGAAAGTAATGTATATCTTACCCTTAATACCGCTTAGCACTGGAGCAATCGATAATAACACCTGACAGCATCTATTCATTCAATATAAAAATACCCGTTACAACAAAGATCTCATCCCAGGCATCAGAGGCTTAATTCAATGCCTCATTGTTAAAACCACCTCAACCAAAACAGAGCTAGAAGTCATACATAAACGTTAAAATATTCACCTTGTTAACCCCATCACAGACACTAAGTACATGTTTTACAAGAACTTTACATTTCAACTGATGTTTATGTGCTGTTCATCACAAGCAACCTATTGTTTTAGCCTATATTTAAAGGCACATTTAATAACACGAACATTGTAATTATTCGCTGCCAATAGATTGATCTCAGTTTTTAAAATTTATAGAGATAAGCATAATGATGATATTGCACAAAAAACTTACACATATCCCGCAACTACTGACCGTATTTGTTTACCTATTAATGTGCGAACAAACATTAGCATCCGATGCAGAACATGAAATGAATACTCTTATCGGCAAGCAAAATTATATTAATTACGATATGGGCGCCAACAACAGCAACCACATAAACTCTATGCGATTTACTGGTATCGAGCTATCAACGGGGATTTATCTAGGACAGGCAGATATATACGATGAAAATAATATAGGCTTTATTAGCCCTCAAAAAGAGTTTTTCTACGGCGTAGAAAATGTAGGCATTACCGTAGAAAAACACTTTTAAGAACAGTTTATTCCTCAAACAATCGGTGCAATACCAACCGCCAATCGAACTTTTTTCAATAATGCAGAGGCATACTCACGCGCTTTTATCGCTCCCTTCTGCAATTCTTGCTCAATAAACTCACCATCATTCATCAATGCATCGTAACGAACTCGCGCTTCACCCACTTCATCATTAATCAAAGCGAATAATTCTTTTTTAGCTTGCCCCCAAGCAATACCATTAGCAAACTGCTCACGCATATAAGTGGTCTGTTCTGGAGTAGCAAAAGCCTGCCATATCTCAAACACTGTCGAATCAGAAGGATCTTTTGGTTCACCGGGCTCTAACAAGTTAGTTTTTATCTTATTAATATGCTTTTGTAGCTTTTTCTCCGGTAAAAATAGTGGAATGGTATTGTTATAACTCTTACTCATTTTCCGTCCATCTAAACCGCTAAGTACTGCTGCATCCTCGCCAACTTGAGCCTCAGGCAGAACAAACAAATCATCAAAGTGATGATTAAAGCGCTGCGCAATATCGCGGGCCATTTCAACATGCTGGATCTGGTCTTTGCCGACGGGGATCTTTTGACCATTGAACATTAAAATATCAGCAGCCATAAGTACCGGATAGCTGTATAAACCCATGGTTACAGCCT
>CALBVI010000269.1 GCA_937969395.1 uncultured Spongiibacteraceae bacterium
ACTGAGTCACTGGCAAAGCCAGTGGAGGGTGCTGACAGCGTCAAAAAATCTAGATTGTATTCCCAGTATTTACCATCCGGCTGAGCGACTCGATACAAGGCGTTAGGTATTTCTTCAGATATGGAGCTGTAGGCCGAGGGATTTTCAACGGTTCGGTAGGTATACGTCCATGTGCGCCCATTAGCAGTAACAGAAGCAATACGACTTGAATCCGGGTGATATGCTAACGTAATTTCACGACCATCATTACTGGAAATACTCAACAGCTTTCCATCAGTAGACCAATTGTACTTTACCCAATTGCCATGAATATCTGTTACTTCGGTAGCATAAAAGCGGCCTATATTGCGCGAGAAATTGACTTGATCATCCCCAACGTCCGCCTTGTAATTGTTTGACTCCATGTACACCAGCTTATCCATGCGATAGCGTTTGCCATCCGGCGATATAGCCATATAACCATCGGAACTCCCGCCGTCGTCGTCGACAATTAACCCCCCTCCCCCAGAACGAGGATTGATACAGGTGACCACCCAGTGATCTTTGGTAATGCGCCCAATATTATTTTCTGAATAGCCCCCGGAGCCAGAATAAGCTGTGTCAAAAGGCTTCCAGAGCTCTTGATCAAAATAGTCGAAAGAGGCAATGGTTGGAGAATAGTTCTCCAACAACATTTTTCCGCCTTGCCCAGGGATATTTAACTTCAACCCATCCCAATAAGCTGAAGCTGGAATATAGTAATTCCCATTTGCGCCAGAGACGCTAGCCTCAAGATCTTTATACATACTCTTGATACAACCGAAGTATTCTTGAGGATCATTAGTACTGGATGATAGTGCCGAAATATTAGGAGCATCCAATATCCAGTCGCCAAAAAAACCCTCTTTTTGGTTCGTCAGTTCGCTTGAGGTAGCAATTCGGCGTATTGCTACCTCAAGATCAGAATTGCCGGGAATTGATACATCAGTTTGATTAAATACCAAGGTACCGGTGTATTTATCAATGGAATCCCCCATCAAACCCAAGCCAAGCGGCTCTAAACGAAGAGAAATCTCATCCCGCGCCAATTGATTCACATTGGCGCTGGTATAGCTAAAATCAAGATCATCTTCCGTATCATCGTCATCCTGAGCGATAGCTACGTTCAACGCTGTGAGAGATAAAAACATCCAAACCAGCGACGCAAAAAAATTCTTCATTGTCTTACACATAATATAATTCCTTTTATTGCGCAGCGGGGGATGAGGTCCAAGAAGTACAGCTACTGCTGCACGCCCGCACTCTGTAGTAGTATGTGAGGCTGGTATCGTCAATATCAGAATCAATAAACTGCTCACCGTACCCTGAGTGATAACTGTAGTCCCAGGTCACACCAGCATCGGTGCTCCTTGCAACTTCATAGAGGTGTCCGGATATCTCATCCCAAGAAATTTTCAAACCATGAGGGTGTGGTGAGTATTCTGCGTTAAGTCCAGTAATCGCTACTGCTACTTCCACAGCAGCTGTAATCCGAATATTATCAATGGCCATATCACCACGGTAACCGTTGCCATCAACTCCTCGAAAACGGATTCTCGGATCGCTTTCTTCGTAACCACTCAAATCTATTTCCACATCGGTCCAAGCAGAATATATTCCTGCATGTTGTTGACCAGTTACAGACCAAACTGTATTCCAACTATCTTCATAGATTTCGACATAAAGGCTACCCATGGTTGAACCGTACATGTGGTAACTGAAATAGAGCTTGTTGGACTCCTTAAAATCACTGACTGTCTCCAATATAGCCTCATCACCTGTACTCACTCCTCCTGATGTCTCAAAATACACATAGGATGATCCGCTTGCCGCACGCCCAGGACCAGTCCCAAAGCTAGGGGTCTGACCTGAGCGTTGTTGCCAGCCAGTAGCAATCCAATCTGCGGAAATGCCAGATTCAAAATCACCGTCGACAAGGTCAACCAGTTGCGTGGTTAGCTGTGCCCTGATAGTGGAAGGAGCGCTACAAAAGTCATAAATACAGGCGCTCACATGGTAATCCCAATATTGATTATCCGACAGATCAAGAGCCGCAAAGTTGGACGTATAATACTTGGAACGCGAGACACCTGTATCCGTCACGTAAGTCACTTTATAGTAAAGCTCAGCACTTGCTGGCGCATAAGATATGGAAGGCGCACTCCAGGAAAAATAAGCGACCAAGTCGTCTTCTCGAATTTCGTAAGTTAAGTTTGATGGTGGGCTTGGCGCATCAACTGGCCGCACTAAATCAAAAGATGTAGTCGGCCCACTACCCTGATTATTGATAGGCCTTATAGAAGCCCTGCCCTCAGACCCATAACCACCCGAACCTGCTGACATAATGATTTGAGTAACGCTAGGCGGAAAAGAGTCTGACTCGTCGTAGTTATAGTAATAGTCTCTTTCGACCTCATACCCGTATAGCCCCTGATTATCTCCACTGACGGTTATGATCTCCATCTTTTCAATATAATAGGTTAGATAATATTCGGTCACACCTTCTGGCGGCGGATCCCAAGTAACTACGAATTTACTATTGGCTTCGTCGAAAACAGCCTGTGCGTTTTGCACTGCTGAAGGCACACTATCGGCCTTAACCAGCGAGGAAACTAAGAGGGGGATAAGAAAAATTACTGGCAAACGTGGGGATGGCAAAAATTGCATGGGCATTCCTTCTCCTAAATTTAAATCCATTAATTGATCAAACTATGTACCAAAAACCAACAATCAGTCAACCAAAAATATAAAATAATTTTATAAATTGGTTTACCAATAAAGCAAGACAAAGATCAAACCAAACACAGCACGTTCCCGCCAACCAGTTTAAATAACGACACAAAACCAAGCCTGTTATACTGCCGCCATTATTCTTTAGCAGCCCATTAACCATGCAAACATACCTAGTCGGCGGTGCCGTCCGCGATCAATTATTACAATTACCCGTTCACGAACGTGACTGGGTGGTGGTGGGTGCGACTGCACAGCAATTATTGGATCAAGGCTATCAGGGCGTGGGTAAAGATTTTCCGGTTTTTTTACACCCAAGAACTAAAGAGGAATATGCCTTAGCTCGCACTGAGCGCAAGAACGGTAAGGGTTATACCGGTTTTGATTGCTATGCCAGCCCTGACGTTACGCTAGAGCAAGATTTAATGCGCCGCGACCTAACGATTAATGCCATTGCACAGGATGCGCAAGGGCATTTGATTGACCCTTATCATGGCCAAGATGACTTACAGAAAAAAATACTGCGCCACGTATCCCCCGCTTTTACTGAAGATCCATTACGGGTATTGCGCCTTGCACGCTTTTTAGCACGCTTTGCCAACTTAGGCTTTAGTATTTGTGATGAAACTATTTCTCTAGCGACTGACATTAGCCAAAGCGGCGAACTGGAAACCATTGCTGCAGAGCGAATTTGGCGCGAGCTAGAAAAAACACTCCACACCCAAACACCCTCAGCCTTCTTTTTGGCGCTAGATCAAGTTAAGGCCAGCGACTGTTTAATACCTGAACTAAAAAACTTAGACAAAGAAACCTTGAGTAAACTGGATTCAGCCTGCAGCACCAAGTGTCCTCCTGCTATTTGCTTCGCCGTTTTATTTGCCAACAAAGATAAACAGCAAACCCAAAACTTATGCGACCGCTTAAAAACACCGAAAGAGTTTACTCAATTGGCATCGTTAGTAAGCCAATGGTCTAACGGCAGCCCTGACAATTTAACCTCCGACGATGCATTAAATTTATTAGAAAATACTGATGCATTTCGAAGACCTGATCGTTTCGATCATTTTTTGCAATGCTGTGAGATTATCGATGGCGATGCTATCAAGCGGAAAAAATTACAGCAAGCGCTCGACGCCTGTAATGCTGTCGACATTAAGGCGATAGCCGCGCAGGGATTCAAAGGCAAAGCTATTGCCAATAAGGTTCGAGAACAACGGCTAGAAAATATTAATAACATTTAATCGATTAATTTGGTTTAGACAATGAATAACAAAGATTCGGTCGTATTAATTACTGGTGCAGCAAAGCGCATCGGCGCAAGTATCGCTCGTGCATTACATGCTCGCGGCTATCGCATTATTATTCACTATCGCCACTCGCAAACTGACGCCCAAAAATCAATTAATGAATTAAATCAACAACGACCACAATCAGCTCATATTATTCAGGGCGACCTCAGCAATGCAACGCAAGCTCAAGCTATTGGCCAACAAGCGTTAGCGATCTGGGATCGTATTGATGTATTAATCAATAATGCCTCAAGCTTTTATCCGACCTCACTCGACAGTGCGACAGAACAAGACTGGGATCAATTATTTGGCAGCAATTTAAAGGGGCCATTCTTTTTAACTAAAACACTGATTCCCGCATTAAAAAAACAACAGGGCTGCGTTATTAATTTAGTCGACATTCACGCAGAAAAGCCGTTAAAAGATCATCCTATTTATTGCATAGCAAAAGCCGGTGTAGCGATGATGACAAAATCGCTCGCGAAGGAATTGGCCCCAGAGATTCGAGTTAATGGCATATCACCAGGCGCTATCCTATGGCCAGAACCGGAACCCAGCGCTGAAGCAAAAGGAAAAATACTCAGCAAAGTGCCTTTACAAAAAATAGGTGAGAGTAATGATATTGTGCAAACAGCTATTTTCCTTATCGAGCAAGCGCCCTATATTAGCGGGCAAATCATTGCTGTCGATGGTGGTCGTAGCCTGGGCATGTAGAGAAAGGACTTTTTCAAAAAGCATTAATAAAAACTGGCTAGAATAACTTTCACAAAATAAAAACCACTACGCCTCACAACCTAGCCAGCCTTAGAAATAAGCTTATCATTCCAACTAAAATCAACCGGCCATAATTTTTGGCTTTCTTGGTCGTAGCCCTGCCATAATTCCGCATAGGTTTTTTTATTTAAGGGGTGCTGCCATTGCGGCACTATATTAAACAGCGGCAATAGCACAAATGCATTTTTAGTAATTTCATCCCGCGGCAAAATCATCCCGTCGACATCACCAGCTGCATCACCGTAAGTTAAAATATCAATATCCAAAGTCCGCGGAGAAAACTTTGGCCCATCGCGACGACGACCATTTTCTTCTTCTATTTTTCGCAATAACCCGGACAGTTCAGATACCGACAACTCGCTATCAAAGCCCGCCACGAGATTTAAAAAATTATTACCATCAAAACCTACCGATTCACTTTCATAAACTGGAGAAATCAACAATTCACCAAACTGCTGCAAAGCATCTAATGATGCCGCTATATGTTGGTAGCGATTAATATTGCTACCGATACTGACTAAAACGTAAGCCACGTTATAAAACCTCAAAAATACTGTTTAACAATAAAAACCGTTTGAAAACCGCTTGAAAACCTAGCCTTTACTGCCGCGCTCAATAATCACACCGACATCTTGCGAGCCGCGCACTGCACCCGGCTTACTCAAACGCAATTTTAACCAAGGCACAGAAAATTCTTCTCGGACAATAGCCGCGCACTTTTCCGCCATTGTCTCCACCAATAAAAACTCACTCTCACCAATAAAACTAATTAAGCGCTTAGCGACCGCTTTGTAATTAAGCGTATCTTCAATATTATCGGTTTCTGCCGCGCGGCGAATATCATGTGCCATTTCAAGATCGAGACTTACCGTCTGTTTAATCTCACGCTCCCAATCATAAATACCAATCACGGTTTCTATTTTTAGATCTCGTATGTAAACAATATCCATTAACTCTTTTTCCAGTCAGTTTTTATTCAATCAGTTTTATTCAATTAATTTTTATTCAATAATCAAACAGCTGCTAACTGCTCCATTGGCCAACGTGGATAGGCATTGACACTTAAGTCATCCAGCTGCCCCGCCACCAATCGCTGACATCCGGCATAAGCGATCATCGCGCCATTATCAGTACAAAATTCAGGTCGCGCATAAAATACATCAGCATTCACTTTTTTCAACGCCGCCTCTAAGTTTTCTCGCAAACTGCGATTAGCACTGACACCACCCGCCATCACTAGTCGAGTTAAACCTTCTTGCTTTAATGCTCGTTTGCATTTGATCACTAACGTTTCAACGACAGCGCGCTGAAATGCACAGGCAATATCTGCACGAGTTTGATCGCTGATCAAACCTTCTTCATCACGCTCACTTTGCACTGTATTTAAAGTGAAAGTTTTCAAACCGCTAAAACTAAAATCTAAACCAGGATGTTTCACCATAGGCCGAGGAAAAACAAAACGCCCCTCCTCACCGCCATCAGCCAAACGCGCCACTTCCGGCCCTCCGGGATAACCCAAACCTAACATCTTCGCCGCTTTATCAAACGCCTCACCGGCAGCATCATCTAATGACTCACCGAGTAAGCGATAACGACCAATACCATCCACCCGCACTAACTGGGTATGACCACCAGACACCAATAGGGCAATAAAAGGAAACGCTGGCGGATTTTCTTCTAACATCGGCGCAAGCAAGTGGCCCTCCATATGATGAACACCGATTGCCGGTATATCTAAAGCATAAGCTAATGAACGGCCAATCATCGCACCGACCATTAATGCACCGACCAAGCCTGGGCCGGCAGTATAAGCAATGCCATCTAACTGCCGCCGTGTCATGCCCGCTTGATCTAACACCTGCTCAATTAATGGTAGCGTTTTACGAATATGGTCACGTGAGGCCAGTTCAGGCACAACACCGCCATATTCAGCATGCAATTCAATCTGACTATAAAGTGCCTCGGCCAATAGACCTTGCTCACTGTCATAAATGGCTAAGCCAGTTTCATCACAAGATGTTTCAATACCTAAAATACGCATAATTTGCTGAATCAATGATTCCGTTTTCGTTTAAATAGCTTTGCTGACACCCGGTGCACAGGCATCCAACTTACAAAGAGAAGACTCCGTTTTTCGGCAGCAGCTTGTCATTTCGGTAAGACATAAACATAAAAAAGAAGCTTCATCTATACCTACCTATCACCACCTAGCAACTAAGCTCAAGCCCTCTGGGCCTAGGCAGGGAATGATACTGGCTGCAAGGTGGCCAGACCAGCAAAATAAACCCCGATAACAGTACTTAACCGTGCTTAAGTAGGCTTCTTGGCTCTTGGTCTTTGCAATTTTTATAATGACAGTTTACAATGCGCGCCCTTGCGACTGACCCCCTGTGTACGGAGGGTTTAAATAAGCGAATAATTAGCTTAAATCGCGACAGAATCCATTAAATAAACAAAGTAAAGGTAGGCCAAATGCCTTCAGTTAAATTAAAAGACAACGAACCATTCGATATCGCCCTACGTCGCTTCAAGCGCTCTTGCGAAAAAGCCGGTGTATTAGCAGAAGTTCGTCGTCGTGAATTCTATGAGAAGCCAACTTCAGTGCGTAAGCGTAAAGCTGCTGCAGCTGTTAAGCGTCACGCTAAAAAAGTTTCTCGTGAAACTCGTAAGCACGAGCGCTTGTACTAAGTAACACTCCAAGCCTTCATTACTCGCGCCCTAGCAACAACCTAGGGTTCGTGAGTTAACATTCTTGAATTAGTCCGCTAATAGGAAGCTTTAAGCCATGTCCGAACAAACGCTAAAAGCTCGTATCCAACAAGAAATGAAGGTGGCCATGAGGGCCAAAGATAAACCTCGCCTTGGCGCCATTCGGCTGATTCAAGCTGAAATCAAACGTATAGAAGTAGACGAGCGCATCGATGTAGATGACGCCAGACTATTGGCTGTGCTTGATAAAATGACCAAGCAACGCCGCGACTCAATACAACAGTACGAAGCCGCAGGCCGCGATGAGCTGGCAGAAGTTGAAGCCTTAGAAATCGCTGTAATCCAAGAGTTTCTACCCGCCCAACTTACCGAAGCAGAACTTAGCGAACTAATTAGCGCAGCTATTACCAGCTCAGGTGCTGAATCCATGAAAGACATGGGTAAAGTGATGGGTGTGCTCAAGCCACAATTACAAGGCCGAGCAGATATAGGCGAAGTCAGCAAAAAAATTAAAGCCCAACTCGGTTAAGATTAGCCAAATCAATACCTAGGCTCGTTAATAAGCTATCAATTAATTAACGCAAGCCAGCAACACACTAGACTCCCTCGCCTGACCACACGATAATAAAAGCTATGGCTGGCCGCATACCACAAACCTTTATTGACGACCTATTAGATCGACTCGACATTGTTGAAGTCATCGATCGCCGCGTGCCGTTAAAGAAAAGTGGCAGCAACTACACTGCCTGCTGCCCATTCCATGATGAAAAAACGCCTTCATTTAGCGTAAACCAAGAAAAACAATTTTATTACTGCTTTGGCTGTGGCGCTGGCGGTAACGCCATCGGCTTTTTAATCGATTACGAACGACTCGATTTTCCTCGCGCGGTTGAAAACCTTGCCGACGCTGCCGGACTTGAAGTACCCCGAGAGGCAAGCGCCTTTCAAGAAGAGCCTCAGCAAAAAAAGAATATTTACACCATTTTAGAAAAAGTCACTGACTACTATCGCGAGCAGCTCAAGCAAAACCCCAACAAAAAAATTGCCATCGACTACCTTAAAAACCGCGGCCTAAGCGGAGAAATTGCCCGCGATTTTGATATTGGCTATGCTCCTCCAGGCTGGGACAACCTACTTAATGCGCTAGGCAACAGTGATGAAGACAAACAGCTGCTAATCGACAGCGGCATGCTGATAGAAAAAGAAGAAGAAAACAAACTCTACGACCGCTTTCGCGACCGCATCATTTTTCCGATTCGCGACAATCGCGGTCGCATTATTGCCTTTGGTGGCCGCGTATTAGGTGACGATAAACCAAAATACCTCAATTCCCCCGAAACCCCTGTTTTTCATAAAAGCCGCGAGCTGTATGGCCTCTATCAATCACGTAAAGCCAACCGTCAACTGCACCGCCTATTAATCGTTGAAGGCTATATGGATGTTGTTGCACTCGCTCAACACGGTATCAATTGGGCAGCCGCGA
>CALBVI010000270.1 GCA_937969395.1 uncultured Spongiibacteraceae bacterium
ACGCTAACTCAGCAGCTACGTTCAAGCCTTGATGTCATGTTTACCGTAAAGTAGCTTGGCGTTTACGGAAAAACGCTTTGCTAAGGCGGCGAGTCAAGGACGACAGTCTTCAAGGATGAAGGCATAGCAGGTGCTATCGCCGACCTGGCACCTCATTATTTCGGTTTCTTTTAAGTGTTCATGTCCATGAGCGAGTGGATAAAAGTCTTTTGATGTTATCTTTGCTGGAGTTCTCTGGCTTTTTGTTACTTTTGTGATTCCCTGTGCGGTATAAATGCGTGTGGTGAGCCGCGCTATCTTTTAGCTTCTGTTATTATCCCTTGATATAAATAAATTTTTGGAAGGTTAATGCCAATTGATTTTTTGTTGGAAGCATTGTCTGATGGTGAATTTCATTCTGGTGATGATCTCGGTCGATTGGCCGGTGTGTCACGCACAGCAATTTGGAAGCGGCTAAAGAAGGTTGAGGAGCTTGGCATACCGCTTATCTCTATTAAAGGTAAGGGCTATTGTATTGAGGGAGGCCTGGAGTTGTTGCGTGAAAATAAAATACGTGATGGTTTGAGTTCGTCGGCGAAGGCATTAATTGCGGAAGTAGATGTTAATGGTGTTGTAACTTCGACCAATGAGCTTGCTATGCAAAAGGCTGTTAGTGGTAATAGCGGCTATATTTGTGTGGCCGAGCAGCAAACTTCAGGGCGTGGTCGGCGTGGCCGGCATTGGGTCAGCCCCTTTGGTTGTAATATTTATCTGTCGATGGTTTGGGAATTCACTGGCGGTGCCGCTGCATTGGAAGGGTTAAGTCTCGCTGTTGGTGTGGCTGTCGTTGATGCTTTATCGAAAATAGGCGTTAAGGGCTTGCAGCTTAAATGGCCGAATGATGTATTGCATGATGGGAAAAAGTTGGCAGGTATACTGTTGGAAATGACAGGTGATGCGGCAGGTACTTGCCAAGTAGTTGTAGGTGTAGGATTGAATATTACTATGCCTGATGCATCTCAGGCACAAATAGACCAGCCGTGGGTGGGGTTGTCATCAGTGGTTGCTGAGCGGGTAAGTCGAAATGAAGTTCTGTCTTTATTGTTAAATGAGCTTGTGCCATTACTTGATGATTTTGAGATGCATGGCTTTAATAAGTATCGCTCACAGTGGCAAAGTTTAGATGCTTTCCAGAATAAAAAAGTAGTCGTTAAACTTGGTGCTGATGAGATAGAGGGTGTCTCACGCGGGGTTGACGTCAGTGGTGCTTTGATCGTGGATACGAGTGAAGGTGCCCGTCGTTTTAATGGTGGTGAAGTTTCCTTGCGGGTAGTCTAATTTCTTTTATGGGTTAAGATCTGTAGTAAGAGGCGTGAGTAGTAAGGGTATGATTTTAGAATGTGATATCGGAAATACCTGCTGTAAATGGCGCTTGAGTTGTGATGATGGGAGCGGTGTTAAAGGCGGTACTTTTTTTCATAGTGAAGGTTTTGCTGCTCTGCCTGCGTTGGCAGGTATTTCGCGTGTTAAGGTTGCTTGCGTCGCTAATGCTAAAGTGCGTAGACAATTTACTGATTTGTTCGAAAATCTATCGATTCAGCCTGAATTTGCTAGTTCGGCTGCTAAAGTAGTAGCTGTTGTTAATAATGATTATGATCCTGCGTCGCTAGGCGTTGATCGTTGGTTGGCGGCGGTGGCTGGATACATGCGGTATCAGCGTGCAGTCTTGATTATTGATGTTGGTAGTGCGCTTAATATTGAGTTGGTCTCAGGGCAGGGTCATTATTTGGGTGGGTATATATTACCTGGCGCTAAGTTAATGCGGGGGGCGCTGTTATCAGATACTGGTCAAGTCCGGTTTGGAAGCGATAATTGTAGTAGTGGTCTTGATTTTGGTTGCTCAACGGCTGGTTCGGTTACTGGCGGTGTTAATGCCGCATTGGTGGGTGCCAGTTTGGTGGCCATTGAGCAGGCGAAGATACGTCTGCCGGCAGGCTTCGCTATTTTATTAAGTGGCGGCGGTGCAGAAAGTATTAAAGAATATTTGCCAGATTCCGCAGAAGTTGTTCCTGATCTGGTGTTGGATGGTCTGGCTTGGGTCTTGCCCTGATAGCGGCTGGGTTAAAAATAATTGTGTATAAAAAGGATGTACTGATTTGCGTTGGATATTAATTGTTTTGTTGATGTGTAATGGCATATTTTTCTTGTGGCATAGTGTTTTGTCGCCTGAGGAAATTGGTCCCTCTGATGTTGCGCCGATTGCAGAGGTTGGTGGCGGGGCCGTGACGCTGGCCCTGTTAAGTGAGCTGCCTGAGAATGAGCGGCAGCCTATAGTGGTTGCTCAGGCTGATGCTGCTGCGGTGGTCGCTGAGCAAGATGCTCCGTTGATAGAGGAGGAGCCAGCGGAGGAAATGTGTTGGTTGATAGGGCCTTTCAGGGAGCAGGTTAGTGGTAAACAGGTTGTTAGCCGGTTAGAGGCTTTAGATATATCGTTACAGTTACGGGACATAGAATTTCAAGGTGAGTCGGATTATTGGGTCCACATACCGCCGCAAGTTTCCCGTCAGGCAGCCATTAAATTGTTGAGAGAGTTGCAGTCCAAAAAAATTGATAGTTTTTTAATTGGTGAGGGTGAATTGCAGAACGGTATATCGCTAGGCTTTTTTACCCAGCAGGATCGTGCGCAAGGGATTTATGAGCAGCGTGTTGGGCAAGGTTATGCGGTTGAGATTAAGGTTGTTCCTAGGGTTTAT
>CALBVI010000271.1 GCA_937969395.1 uncultured Spongiibacteraceae bacterium
TGTTAATGCTGTTAAAAATATCGTGTAACGCACCTGCTGTTTTATCAGCAATGGCAGTACCATTCTCAGTTTTATCTGATGAGAGTAGAATCAACTTAGACGTTTCTTCGGCTGCCTGAGTACTACGTGCTGCTAAACTTCGGACTTCATCTGCAACAACAGCAAAACCTCTTCCTTGCTCACCTGCCCGTGCAGCTTCAATGGCCGCATTAAGTGCCAATAAATTTGTTTGAGCAGCAATTTCATCGATAGTACTTATGAATACAGAAATACTCTGCCCTGCTTCCCTGATTTCGTTCATTGCCTCTATCATTTCATTCATGTGCTTTTGACCTGTTTCAGCAGCATTTCTAGCACTGTCTGCAAGGTCATTAGCTTCGTTAGCATTCTTGGCATTATCGGTAGTTAACTCACCTAAATTGGCTAACAAGCCAGAAATTGATTCTATACTCTCTACCTGTTGATTAGCGCCAGATAAAAGCCCATGACTATTATTAGAGACTTCATTGCTACCTTCTGCAATCTGATCACCAGCTATTTGTACCTGGCTCAATACATCATTTAAATTCTTAGTCATTGTCGTTAACGCACGACCCAAGACATCGCGTTCGGAGGCTAATTCAATCTGTTGGGATAAATCTCCATCAGCAATTTTTTGCGCTAAAAGGGCTTTTTCTTTCAGATTAAAAACCATCTGGCATAGCGTTGAATAAAGACTGTCAGGCTGTGAATTATTGTTAGGCAATTCCATATCAAGCTCCCCTTCTGATACACGTTTTACAATATCAGCTACTTCCGCAGGGTCACCACCAAGCTGCGCAAGAGTCAACTTTGTAATCAGAAAGGCTATAAACCCACCAAGGGCAATAGCGATCAAAACACATAAAAGTATAACAATCGTTGCGCGATCATTACTTACCTGTAATTCAGGTCCTAACGTATCTTGGATGGCTTTAATTTCAAGTTTAACTTTTTCAATATCGCTTGCCACTACTGGGCCGATGCGGTCTAGTGTATTTTTAATAATATTATTTCGCGCGGTTATAGCTTCGACCACTTGTTCAAACGCACTAAGATATACAACTTTAGCTTTAATAACTTTATCTAACAGATCTCTTCTTTCTTTATTCTGCAATTCTTCATCTAGTACTTTTAAGTGATTATCCATAAGTTCAAATTCTGCATACACTCTAGCTACTGCAGCAGGATCGTTGGTATCTAAAAACTTTCCGGCATAGAGGCGAGCTAACAATAAGTTTCTGGTAGCAAGTGATGCTCTATAAGCGGCCGTCATATCACTATCTTCATTCGCTGACGTTAAAATTTTTGTTAAGTCTTGCTCTATAATCGGGCCTTCTTTGTTCAAGACGTTATTAACTTGATAGTTTCGCTGTTTTATTAATTCAATAACTTGCTCAAAACCTGCACGATAATCAATTAATAGACGATCAACACTATCAATGACTCCAGCTCTACTTGGATCGTTAATTTCTACTTGAGCTTCAGCCATATAACCAGCGGTTTTCTCCCAGTACTGTTCAAATTCTGTTCTATCTTTATCACTAGCTGTAATAATGTAATCCTTAACATTCATTCTTACCATCAGCATATTTGCTTGAACACGACTAGTAAGATTGGTGTCTCTAGCCATCTCACGGTAATGAGAAAACCCACCAGACGCACTATCAATTGCCTTGTAAGCAACAACACCTGTGATTAATAAAAGAACCAACACCACAGAAAAGCCTATATAGAGCTTTTTTGACAATGGTATAGCGTTTAACTGCATAGGAAAGACCTTTCATGACATTCAGAATGAGTTGTTGTTTAACGAGGTCAGCTTCCTTACCTTCGCGAATAAATACTTATTACTAATCCAAGTTACCTATATTAGCCGCTATTATGAATTTCTCAACTTTGAATTGCTTTTAAAGTGATAAAATAATCTGCACGGAGTAATTTATAAAAATTTTATTTTAAAGAAGAAGAGCTAAATTTTTTTTAAATATTAACAAAACTTATATTGAGTGTTAGTTATTTCAATATTTTAAATTTCTTTGGTATTACCCGACTAAAATAGTCAATTTAATTTATGCTGATGATATTTTAGCGCATTCCCAATTCTGACCAATAGTGTTGAGTCTATAAATTATTTTATGGTCTTCAGATAAAACATCTGGTAACCCAAGAATAAAAAAACAAGACCGAAAGATCCGGCCGCCTTTAAAGTTTCACTCTCCCATTTGACACCCTTTAATTCTTGGTGAAGCTCACCGGGCTAAGAATATTTTTTTTGCGACCACATGAATTAGACATTTAGGTATCATACTTATTCTCCATTTAATGCCTTTCTTCATAAAACTGCGGATTTAAATCTGCAGTACACACTACCCAATGCAACTCTATTACAAATTCACTTTGGGCCGACCAAGGCTATTTACTAACCAGAAGGGTTCTTGAACATAAACTGCAAGATAAATTCACGCTTTCGCTTGCATCGAAAATACAGAGTTGAGAATTAAGGATTAAGGATTAATTGACAATGTAAATTACGAATCACACTTGCTGTTGTTATTTTTAACTTAAAAGAACTATCATCGCTGCCAGTTAGCTGACGTTTATAATGTGGAGCAGTGAGATGAATATAAAATTAGTACTAAGCCGCGCTGCTAAAATCATAGCGCTTATCGTGCTCGTCGTGTTTACTCTATTTACCGGGCGCGAGATGCTGGTTGATGTCG
>CALBVI010000272.1 GCA_937969395.1 uncultured Spongiibacteraceae bacterium
AAACCAAATTAGTTGTTTAAAAACTAACGTAAAGCTGAGCTGTATGAGCAAACATGCACTAATCAGCAGCATCACTTTACGTTCACCGGCCGCGTGTAACTTGTATCAACTCATCAGAAATGACGTTGACATCAATATTAAATCCGAGCTCTAAAGTAGACGCCAAGCCTGCGATATCTCCAATTTTAAAAAAGCCACCCAGTCGCACATCCTTAATATCGTCATCTATAATCACAATTTCAGCTGATGTATATCTACTCAATTCATTCACTACGTACTCAAGTGATTCCCCCCTAAATTCGAGCATACCGTCTTGCCAGCCCAAACGTCGCTCAAGGACGTCAACAGGCTGGACGCCGATCAAGGTTTTTGTGTTTTCATAGGTGACTACATTACCGCTAACTATCTCATCCATGGCAGTCATGGTTTCGTTCTCGGCAGAAACCAGGATCGTTTTACCCGCAGACATAAACTCGACCACACCTTCTGTGACCGACACGTTGATCACGCCGCTATCATCTAACTGAACTGCAAACGCTGTACCTACAGCTTTAACCTCTGCCCCTCCTACATATACGACAAAGGGACGATCTTTTTCTGAAGCAATATCAAAAAAAGCTTCACCCTGATGCAAAACAACAGACCTTTCTTTAGGCGTATATACAATATTTGCTCTTGATGTTGTATTGACATGTACAACAGAACCATCCGGTAGAGATTCTTTCTTTTGTTCTCCAATCAAAGTAACGATACCAACTTCCATAGAATCATGATGTCGCAAATAATTCATCCAGTCTCCATGACCAAATACACCGGAGACAAAAACCACTAATGCCAATACTGCGATTGCGCCGCTAGCGAACCCTAGAACTTTTGATACCCCTAAAGATTTTTTCAGGTAATCCAGAAAAGATGGGCGGTCAATATTAAGATTAAAATGCGCTAACTCACGTAACATGTCCATATCAGACCATTCTTCTAGCTGGGAAACCAATGCTTTCGGATTCCTCGAATCCGCATCCAACCATTGCGATAGATTCTTTGCATCGTTTGCGGATAGACTTCCAGCATCAAGTTTAGCGACCCACTCACATGCCTCCATCTCTGGATTTTCAGGAAATAAGACAACTTTATTTTCACTTTCCATCTTCACGTCCCTTCGTCTGTAATACGCCCGAGTATTTGCAGCTGCTCATAGCCTTTCGAGTTTTCTTCATACCGTTACTTATATGTGTTTCCACGGTGCTAATACTGATCCCCAGTTTTTTTGAAATTTCAGACTGACTAAATCCATAGACCTTTCGCAACACAAAAACCTTGCGACACTGAATTGGCAAATCGCTAATCGCTAAGCAAAACTCTGCAAATTTTCTTTTTTGCTCCACATCGTGCTCTAGGCTTCGCTCCATCACCAGCGAATCCAATAATTCTACCTCAACCGTTGATAGCGCCACTTCCAACCTGCGATACAACTTTGCTTTTTCGTTTAAAGCAATGTTACGTGAAGTCCTAAAGAAGTATGCTTCCGGGTCATTAATAGAGTTCGATGTATTATTCGCCACTGCTCGTAAATAGGTTTCTTGAACAACATCTTCCACATCCTGTGGGCATGACATTATTTTACCAAGACTAAGCAGCAGTGCTTTTCGTACTGAACAAAAAGCCTTATCTAGCATCTGTTTATTCAACTCCGCCCTCCGCGATTTTCAGCAAAACTCACAAACCAGATTTTTCAGCACTTTTGCTAATCGCAAGAATCAGTCCGGTAGATTTATTATTTTATGTATACGCTAAGACTTCAGGTTTCTTCGCATAACATTAATTTTATACTCATCACCCAAATGACTGATTAAAGGCATTTTTCACCACCTTAACTCGCGACAGGTAATAAGCACATATATAAAGACAGATAGAATCCAAAAAACCACTAAACTAATTATTAATTCTGTAAAGATACATCAGTAAAAAAACGATTATAACGACTTCCGCCTAAGTTATTTAGTAGGTAGCCTTAGAGCTGACATTAAAGAATTCGCGAAAACATCAACATTATCTCTACCCGTAGGTGAAAAAAATTGACTAAAAATTTATTTTTATTTGGCCCTATAGTATTCATACTTTCCTAAGAAAATAGCCATTACTATCGAAAAAGGATAGGTAATAATGTGATCAAAATTAAAGCATTTAGGCTTAACTAGTAACTAATAGCTGAGTTAAAACATTTTCAATATCATAACCTTACAACTCTTATACCACCTAAATCCTATTTAAAAACCTTTTATTAGAACCATTATAATAACTAATAATAGCCCTATTTTTATACATCGCACTCAAGATACTATGCTGTAGGAAATACAACACTTCAATCACGCAAACGGCGGATTGCTTGCTATACGGCGAGGTGCTTTATGGATATACCCGTATCTAGAATACTGGGAAGCACACAGTCAACACAGAGTGATCGTGCTCTGTGTTGACTCTTTATATTACGTTGCAAGATAGTTATAGGCCGCAAGGCTAGTCCATGTGTTTACGCGTTAAGGTTAGGTCGTCCGTAGATACATCAACATCAAAAATAGTGTATGTATTACCATCTTTATCTTCAGCCTGGATATCAAAAATTGAACTCACGTAATTAGATAAATTTACCTTAACTGTCTGACCCGTCTCTAGTACATCCTCATCCAAAACATCCTCTTCCCACTCCGTTGAATCATCATGACTGATATTAAGGGAATACATGTCATATCCGGTATCATTTCTGACTTTTATGTGCAAGCGCCCAATCAACCACACCCTTGACCCGCTGCGGTAGCAGTGCATCAACCTCCTCGAAGCTCTTCGCCTGCGGCAATAATGTAAAC
>CALBVI010000273.1 GCA_937969395.1 uncultured Spongiibacteraceae bacterium
GACTCCGACAATGAACACTGTAACGAAAACATCTGATCGACAATCCAGCCCAATCAAATAGGTAACAAATTAAGCCTGTATTGTTTTTAGGCAGCAAAAAGGATTTAGCTGTATGACAGAGGGAGACCAACCGAGGGTAAAACAAATATTGTAAGTGGTTAAAACTGTTTTGAAAAAATTGTAAGCAAACTCATCGAGCCAGCTTGAGGGGTATATTCATAGTGCCTTAAAGCCGACTTTAGGCACAACGCACTTAGTTAAGCTATTTTCACAGGTATAAAAAAAGGGACATAACTCCCTTTTTTTATACCTGTTGAAAGCTCTAATAATTAGTCCGCAGCGAAGCAATAAAAAAGCCCCTGCCCACCGGTTGCTTTCAAATCATCTAAACTACAACCCTTAGTTTTATGAACAGAGTTCCACGAGCTACCTGGCGTTGTAAAACGAAAGCGATCATGGTGACCAACGATTGCCGCACCGGCATCACTACTTGTCCAGTTGTTACAAGTTGCATCATCACTACTTGTGCTGGCAGTTCCATCCATATTTGAACCAGTCAAAATGTCATGCATATTCGGCGAATTGCCCATACCTCGAGAATTAATAGTAGCGCCATACTCATTGCGTGAACCGTTATAATTGAAATTCGCATTGCTGTAATGAACAACCTCTAGGTTTTCACCCATTACGATACCATTAGCATTGACCCAAGGGCCTTCACCAATACGATCACGAGCATTAATAGCGGCTTTACCGTCTTTTGCCTGAGTACTTAAATAAGCCTTCCATGTTTTTCCTTTTGAACCAGCGGCTTCAGCAAGAGATTGGCAATGGCTATCCGCACCAGCTAACCCGCCTAAATCACCACCTTTACCCATACCAACACTGGTTACAAAAAAACTCATTTCTGGCTGTTCTTTAGATTCCTGCGCCTGCGTAAAACCTGCAGAAATTACACAACTCAATCCTAAACCCAATACAATTTTTTTATTCATTATTTAATCCTTGGTTTACTAAATCGAAAAGTCATCGAAATTTAAATTAATGTTAAATGGCAACCTGGCCACGTTTGAAACAACAGTTACTGCAACTAATGAAGTATATAAACTACAACCGTAATGTATAACTAAACTTAAGTGCCGCGCTAGTATCAACTACTTCAATATTATCGTTTTCCTGATCATCAATATAACCTTGATTGAAAACAACCCACAAATCCTGCCCTGGCTCTAAATTCCAGCGCAAGCGATTATTAAAAGCAATCTGATTACTAACATTATCATATTGAATTTGAGACGTTAGCGACACTGATGAGTTAAATGCTATTTTCAGATTAAGGTCAAGTTCTCGCGTATACACATCACGTCCATTTAAATGATATTGACGAATATCTACTCCCGTTGAAAATTTAATATGCTTATTAGGCAACCAAGTCACTGCCGGAACAACACTGGTAAAACTTCCGGTGTAATAGTCACCATGCGCAATTTCAAGCGAAGGAGACACACTTAAATAAGTCGGCGCCTCATAGGTAAACTTATAAAAACTACCGCTATAGGTTTCAGCAGGAATTGTGAAATTAAGATCACCTGTGGGGTTATCACCAACGCTGACATCTTCTTTTTCAAACACAGCTCTAAATGAGATCTCTGAACCTTTAATGGTTTCAATTTTAAAAAACTCTAACGCTACTTGCTGAGTATCCAAATCACCCGTATCAAGATCATTCCAGCGCTCGGCCTCAAGACTTGTCGTAACTTCTTGTATCCAGCTAGAATCCGTTAATAGCCATTTATACGCGAGTTGCCCGGACATGAGTTCGGCATTCAGTCGCTGTGTAAAACCTAAACCGGGACTATAGTTTTCTTCTACAGCAAAATACTGTCCGCCACCTATCCAGCCTTCATTCGCATCTACAGAAACAGCCAAACTATAACTTGCCTGCTCATCATCAAAATCCGGGTCATCACTTTGCTGATATAACCACACCGAATCAAGGCTCTTCCCTGGCAAAAAATCGGTATCGCGATAGAGGAAATCCACACCATATAATGAGTTATCTTGATTTTCAGCTGGGTTACCATTGGTATAAATTACGCCTATTTTTGACTCTTTAAAAATAGGTTTTGAGAGCCTCGCTACGATCGCGTTTGTAGCTTCAATTAATTCCGCCCCTATATCGCCTTCTTTAGTTACATGCTCTTTTTGTCGCATAACCAATGCACCAAATTCTAAGTCAGCTACTCGGCCACTTAATTTTACACCACCATCAATATCAACGGGCCTACCATCATCGCTTAGGCCTATTCTCCGAGAATAAAATGCTAAAGCGTTTTCTCCCGACTCAACACCATTAAGTTTTAAATCGGTAAGACCGTATTTAAATGAATCAAAATCATTCAAAAAGAAGGCACGTTTCTCTTCTAAGAAACGCCTAAACTTAGAAAGGTTTAAAGAATTATCATCGGCCTCGGTTGCAGAAAAATCAGTATTGATTGTTAGCGCGAGATTCACTTGTGGCGTTATTTTATAAAACAAATCCACTGAAGGTTCAGCATTGGAGTCACTAAAATCATTTTCATGATCTTTATAGTAAACACTGCTAAAAGCAGGAACGATATCAAGGCCAACCCCCTGAGATACATCCGATATACCCCTAACTTTACCTGAGCTTGAAGGATTCGCTTTAGCATTAAGCGAATACCATGTCATATTCTCTTGCTCACGCTGTAAATAACGCTGAAAATTTATACCCCAGGTATCGTTATTGGGGTCAAAAGATAATGATTTAAAAGGGATAGCCATTTCAGCAGTCCAGCCATCTTCGACTAATTGAGATCCACCATTCCACAAGCCCTCCCAATCAAAAGACGGCCTACTAGCGCTAATATAGATAGCCTCACTCAAAACGCCATTGGCATTTATTTGAAACTGATAACCGCCTCGCTGGCTATTAAAGGGATCGATTATCAAAACAGCCTTATCTTCATCTCTAAGCTGACCACCTTGTTCGAGCACATTAGCAACTATATTATCCGGCTTGCTGTCACGCATATAAAAAGCCACATAAAGCGCATCTTCGTCATACATCACATACACCTCTGTTGCTTCAGAGGGAGGATGATACTCTAGGGGAACTTGCTGTAAAAAATCATCTCTACGAACAGCATTTTTCCAAGCAAGGTCAGATATATCGCCATCTATTTTTGGCGCGACATCAGTGCGAGTAATATCAAATGATTTTAATGAAACATCGACAGGAATAGGACCTTGATGAATAGGACCTTGGGAAAACACTTGCCCAGCGTAAGAAATTAATACAACCAATTTAGCTAGCTGTAGAGATTTGTTGAACATAATAAAGCCTGTAAAATGATAAATTATATATTGTAACTGTAAGGTATTGATTATACTAAAAAAACAACATTACAAATAGTTAATGTTATTAAAATACTTAGACGTCTGATAAGGCCTAATAAATCAGTTAATTTTTTAAATCCTCAATCTAATGCAAATAAATTAGCCTCTCTGATTCTAGCTGAGACCTCGTACCGTACAGACCCAACTCTAAATTACCGGCAGCAATACTTAGCTTGCTAAATCTAGCAATAAGCTGCGAACCGACTCTCTCAATATTACGTACAGCGACGATCTTCATGAATCAACTTTACCCACTTAAACATTTATTTAAGGCTTAACTCATAATATCCAAAGTTAAGTTATCAATAACATAGACCTATGGTTATACTCCGCAGCAATCTCTGCCTATTCTATTTTATAGCCTTACTCTAAACTTATTATGTCCACCAGATCTTTATTTGTTTCAAGCCGCTTTTTCCTTATTTTTCTGGCAGGCTTAGCAGCGCTAGCGCCGCTATCCATCGACACTTATCTGCCATCTATTCCGACCATTGCAACTTACTTCAACGTCAATATTGCTGCTGTCAATCTAACAATGACGACTTATCTGATTGGCACTGGTATTGGAAATCTATTAGGCGGGGCACTTTCAGACCA
>CALBVI010000274.1 GCA_937969395.1 uncultured Spongiibacteraceae bacterium
GCGGCGGCGTTGGCGGCGGCCATGCTAAAGCCTGTTGTAAACCGCCTGAAAGCGTGCCCGAAAGCCCAGAAGATGGCCCTATATCACGAACAGTTAAATTTTGCCCGCGGCGGCTTTCTAGAAACGATTCAACCGTTTCGCATTTTTCCTGCAACGGCAATAACGCAGCATCTGTCAAACATCGCGATAGATTAAAATCTAAAACTGGCGGTATGCTGCTTACATCTGCGCGGCTGAATAACCAAGCGCAGTATTTTTGTTCAACACTGACAATCTCTAGCCCGACACCGCCCTCTATGGCCACCTGGTCTTGTATACACTCTTGATCTAGTGTCAAGCCTGCCAAAATATCTTCGCCAGGAGGGCAAACACCGCAAGCAATTACAGGGACAACTAAACATCTGACCGGATTCATAAATCCGTCACTTTCTGGCACGTATTGGGAGTATCCCAAACAATCTGCAGGACTACTGGCACAACCCACGCCTGGATTAACAGTTAACGTAAAAGGGAAGAACCGGTTCGTATTTCTGTAACACACCTCTATCTGTCCAACCACCAAATATTCGGTTTGTGAAGGTAGATTTGCAGCCAGCACGCCGTTACCAGTGCCTGATATATCCAGCGTCTCAAGTGTTGATAGTTGGTCTCGGTTACGCACTAGCTCCTGACCGATCGCGCAAACGTTCTGAGCGGCCAGCATGATAGCTTCGCGACCATAACAACAACCCGCTGGAATGTCCGGAATTTTGAATAAACCCGTGTTTTCTCTCTTAACTTCACCCACACAGATAAGAGCACCGCAGACGCTTACCGTAGAGTCTGCCGTTGTAAACTGATTAGCCCCTATAAGCCCGGTTTCTACGCAAATCTCCAGATCCTGATCTCTTGGACACATCGCCTGTATCTGAAGCGTCGTTGGGTTTGGGTTTGTTGTAGTTTGACCTGCGTATATCTCGACTCCACCGCATTTAACGTTAAGCTTAAAAGTAGGCGTCGGGTTTCCATCACTTTCACGGCCTGATAGGTTTACACCCAAATTAGGCACGATAGTTAAAAGCAGTATTTTTTGATCAATTATTCCGGCGTTATTTTCGTTACTTGTTCCCAATGGGTTAGGAAGCTCCAGACATTCGTTGTTAGATAGCTCTGAATTAACAGGATCGCATCTAACAGTACTCAATGTGTCAGACAAGCCGTCGCACATACGATTGATCTTTTCGAACAGTTGCTGTACCTGTGTCGGGCCTAATGGCTGGCCGGCGCTAAAGTCAATCATCAGAATAGCCCCACACAATCAATCATATCGCACTCTTCCCCTTGTGCGACTATTGTCGTCTCTTCGCTTAAGCATTGCTCTGTATTTTCATCAAACGATGATTCGACCAAACAGATGTCGACGTATTCTTTGCTTGGAAAAACACCCACAACTTCGAATAACGTCTCTGTATCAAATTCGCCAAATTCATTTTGTATTGATTCGTGCTGCACTTTTACGCCTTCGCCATCAATCACGCCGTTAGCCAACTCAATAGGCCCGCGCACTACAATGCTACGTAACGCGCACCGATGCTTTCTAAGAGCTCTATACATGCTCGCACGTAATACGAACAGGTTCTCTTCGTTGATAAAGCGTGTATTTGATTCTCGTTCAGTAATGACGCGCGCTTCTTTTCTTGCGCATGGCTGCCTTAACGCATCGTCCGTGATAAATATTTCGTATCCGTTTCGATTGTCTTCGCCTACTGGCTTAGTGCAATCAATCGGCGAATATCCCATATTTATCTGCTGGAATTCGTCCAGTCTGGATACCGTGACTTCTTCGATTTGATCACAGTAGAGTATTCGACCGCTGAATTCTGGCGCCCTGCATGCTTGCCTTATACCAATAGTTCCACATTCCGAGTCAACCGAAAGAGTAAAACCAAATATGAATTCAAGCTCGTTAAATAGCTTTCTCAATCCTTCTGGTTTAACCAGAACAGCAAACGAAACAAAAAGGAACGGGTTTGCACACCTGAAATCCTCAAGCGATTCTGTATCTAATATGCTGAACTCTTCATCACAACAAAGAGCCGAAAACTGATTGATTGAACTACATTCCTGAATCAATCGCTGTACAACATCAACGATATGACAGTTCTCGAAGTGGGTCGCAAGGAATATCTGATCCCCTGGCGCATGGGTTTTTATATCTGTTCCGCATGCACCTCTATCTACCAGCACAGCGTTAAAACCTTGAGGTGCTGAAGGGTTAACGCATACACTAACCTTGATCAATTCGCTGCCGATATAAATATATTCCGTGGTTCCGAACTTTCGCTTGTTAGCCTGATCCGTTAAATCAAAGTTTTGTGAGAATAAAGGCTGGCCAACAACCAAAAATGGGTCACCTTCCGCATCTTCGAGCTCTATACCAAGCGTAGGCACGACACCCACCTCATTACCTACCGCCAGAGTAGCGATCTGGCACTTATTGGTTTCTGGACATTTAGAATCACCCGCAACTGAAAGGATATCAACCAATCTAAGATCACCAGAACCGTCACAGGCGCCTGGCTTGATGTTGAACGAATCAATCATCATGGTCTCACGTCGAAATTGACTTATATGCTGCGAACAAAAACCAGTTAGAAATTCCGCCTTATAGCCTTTGAAATTTTTGTGGATACGATGGAGACGCCCTAACAATGAACCAGGAGAGTCTGCAGCCGCTATCGGTATAGCGCCCCTAGGGAAATACGGATCAATTCCGACACCATTACTTGACGTGTCACTGAGCGTTAATGATATCGATCGTCTGTTCGAGAACGATCCGCCGACCTTTGGCTTTGCACGCGATCGGCTAATCGAACCTTCTTCCAAAATCGGGAAAGCCACAAAATCAAAATGGGGCGGCAAATCACAAGACGAGAAGCTTATAAACTGGCCACCACACTGGTGATCACAAATAGAATTGCATGTCGCGTATGTGTTGAAGCACTCTGTCGCTGATGTAGAGGTACACGCGCCTTCACCGTGCGTTAACGGACATTTTGGAAGCTCTAACCGGACGATACAAACCCAGTCCTGCTCAATCGCCATTAGGCGAATTCCTTCGACTGTGGCTGTCTGATATAACCTTCAAACTCTAACGATTGAATCGGTTCGAATCCATCTTCATAACTAACAGGATTAACTAGCCCGGTAAGGTACCCGTAGAATAGATCCTGAGGACAGCGGTTAATCGACCAAGCAAATAGAAGCGGATTTGGACATTCTAGGTACCGGATCAGCGGCATTACACACTCTTTGTATACTGATTCGCTGATGCATTCGACCGGTATAGATAGGCTGGCTCTTTTCCTTTTAGACGTAACCGACGTTATCCCGCAATTTCCCTCGCGGATCCTAATTTCTCTGGATCCACCCAAGAAAGGATTCTGCCAAGTATCAGGTAATCCATTCGGCCATAAATCGAGCAACTTACGCCCAGCAACAATCTGCTGTATGCAAACCGTTTTTGTAGGATCATCAGGCGTTATTGTGACCGTCAACTCGGTTATGTTGTCGTTTACCTCATTGAAATACACAATCACCGGGTTTGTGTAGCCCTCTAAGCACGACTTATCGGATACGACGCCAGTAGTGGATGGACCACCACCAAAGGGCACCAGCGGGCTTGTGGTGATAGTGGCGTTAGTCATGTTGTGACCGTAAAGGACTAAAGTATCGATAAAGGCTGGGGGACCGCTTAGCGTTATCGTCACAGCTCCGGTGAAACACAGCTTTCCACCCGCATTATTACCGAACGCCCCATAGGCACTGGTTCCGTTTACTTCTTGCGTTGATTCAATCGTCCAACCACAATTCGCGACATCGTTCCAAATTATCGCCGGTACGTGTTGATCGCAACAAAGATCTTCTTCGCACGGCTTTTCAATAACATCGTTACACGTCAATGCAGGTAAAGGGTTTCCAGTCATCCGCACAGGTGTTAATACTTCGATAACCGGCT
>CALBVI010000275.1 GCA_937969395.1 uncultured Spongiibacteraceae bacterium
AAAACACATGAATAAAAAAACCATTAACAATTACGCCTGTATTGGACTGCACAACCCAAAGTCACCGAGCAATGTAGGCTCAGTCATGCGTGCCGCTGGCTGCTATGGTGTTAGCTCAGTATTTTATACCGGCCGCCGTTATGACATGGCCAAGCAATTTTGTACAGACACCCACAAAAGCCATGAAAGCCTCCCGCTTATTGGCGTTGACGAATTAGAAAGCGCTATACCCTTCGGCTGCGTTCCGGTGGCTGTCGATCTTATTGAAGGCGCTACATCACTAGTCGACTATAAACACCCCCCACGTGCTTTTTATATCTTTGGTCCGGAGGATGGCACACTCAATAAAAAAATCACTAGTTTTTGTAGCGATACCATTTATGTTCCCACCAATGACTGCATGAATTTAGCCGCAACCGTCAATGTCATTCTTTATGACCGCATGGCTAAAGGTGAAGACTTTTCTTTTCATCATGATGCACTTAGGATCTAAAAACTCACATAAGCCGAAGCAACACGCCAGAAAAACCTGTACTTGCTCGAATCTAAGCCCCCCACCTCAACCTCCCTATGATTTTATTACAGCCATAAAAAAAGAGGCCACTAAGGGCCTCTTTTATCGTGCGCGCTTGCGCAATCAGGTACAAGAATTAGAAATTCAGCTTAACATCCAAACCGAATCTATTTCTGCCCCAGTGATTGCGGATAGGCTGAGCACCGTTGAAGTAATAACCAGAGTTAGGACCAAAGCCACCGAAATCAACCTCTTCTAGCATATTCTCACCCCAAACTCTGACGGTTGTTCCCTCATCGGCAGATTTCCAAGCAATAGACGCACCGAGATTATTAATCTCTGGACGCTCATACGCCAACGTTTCTCCATCAAGAGCTAAATAATCAGCAAACTGCGCTGGAGGTGGAATTTTTCCACGATGCTGATTGTCTACGCGAGTAGTAATCGTCCCACCACTATTAAGGTTAATAGTGTGCTCAACATACAGCACCCAGGTTTCTTTCATGCCTGTTTCCGAACCGCTAACGTCAGTAAATAGAATATCGCCAGTAACATCATCTGTATCAAAACCTACAGCCGACCCCTCTGCTAACTCACCATCATATAACGCAAAGTTACCACCGATTAGGAGGTTTTCTGTTACAAGCCAGGTACCCTCAAACTCGATACCTTTCTGTTCAATACCACCTAAATTGTTAAGAACCGTGAGGTAGCCACCAGCACCATCCGCCACTAACGAACTCGACTGCGCATCTTCTTGCTCCTGCATAAAGGCAGTAATAGCATAGCGAACCGTATCGTAAGAACCTTTCAAGCCTATTTCGAAGTTCGAGACATACTCTGGGTCAAGAACGGACTCGTAAAACTGCCCTACAGATCTCGCATCATGGTGAAAACCACCTGACTTGAACGCTTCCGAGTACAGCGCGTAGACGCTGTGATTGGCGTTTATCTCATGGCTCAAAGACACCTTCGCGGAGAAATCATCCCAAGTCTTCGAAATATGCAGCGGATCGCCGATACCGATACCCATCGGATTTGATGCATCGCCACAGAGGCCATCAACTATATTTGCATTACAATCTGTTGCCGCATCATAGAATTCCTCGTATCCAGGATCTAACGAACCCAGTGCTGTTGGGAAATTACATCCGCCAGCACGGCCATAACACTCGTTAGTGAAATCATAGGATTTCTTCTCATTGGTGTAACGTCCACCAATAGCCAGCTCAGTTCTCTCACCAAGGTCGAAGGCAAGCTCACCAAAAATAGCCTGCGACGAGGTCTCGGACCAACCATGAGCGGTAATTGAACTCTGGGCACGGTTAACAGTTAAAACATCGCCTACTCGATCTGGAACAGCCGTATTGTTCTCCATACGGTACTCCTCGTCTTCAAGCAAATAAACGCCAAGAAGCCATCTCACCGCATCATCACTGCCGTGATTGTCAATACGCAATTCCGTAGACCATACATTTGCATCGTTTCGAACATTCTGATCCTGAATAACGACAGGAGATGAGAAAATATCATTGATTACCTCATGCTCGCCCCACTGGTAACCCGTGACCGAAGTAACATTCAGGTCACCAACAACCCACGACAACTCTGCGGTCAAGTGCGTCATGTCTCTGTTCTGAAAGTAGCCTTCTGCTGGCTCAGGACTGATAGTCGCTTTCCAAGGATCACAAGATGGAGTGTAGTCAATAACTAAAGTGTCACCTGTTCCAGTATCGACAAATCTAGTAGCATTCTGGTTTATGTTCGGATTCTCACAATCACCGTGGCGTCGCGCAGATGCCTTCCCGCGATCAACGATATGCTCGCCCTTGAAGTAAGCACTAAAATCATCGCTTGGCTCATACAATACCGAACCACGGAGTCCCCAAGTATCATCACCTTCGAGAGGCGCGCCAGTTTCTGCATCTTCCAAATTACCATCGGCTGCTTTTTTGTTGAATGCAATACGAACAGACAGGTCATCTGTAACACCGCCGTTAACATGTCCGCCGAAGCCAACGTGACCACGTGTTCCTACAGTGGCATTAAGTGAAGCGCTGTATTCCTGATCTGGTCGACCAGTCACAAAATGCGCAATACCCAATGAAGCATTACGTCCAAAGGTTGTACCTTGTGGTCCACGCATGATTTCGACACGCTGCACATCATAAATAGGAGGCGTCATCATAAAAGCTTTTGTCAGCGCAACACCATCGACAACCACCTGTACAGATGATTCGAGCGTAGCGTTTCCGCTATTATAGGACTCCATACCACGCAAAGTGTGCCCTGGTTGTGCCATCGTGTAATGGCCCCAAGTCGCACCAGGCGTTAGTTCAAGGGCACCACTAAAATCATCAACACCCTGAGCTTCCAAGTAAGCGCCATCAAGGACGTTAACCGCCAAAGGTGCATCTTGAATACTTTCTTCATAGCGCCTAGAAGTAACCATGATTTCTTCTAAAACAAACCCAGCACTATCTTGCGCATTAACATGGCCTACCGAAGTAGCCAAACTCGCTCCAAAGAGCGCGGTAAATAAACTATTCCTACGAGATGTCTTCATATTATTAGTCTCATTCGAAGAATTTTTATGAGTAATTATCAAATGACCGCTATCGCTAAATTCACTATTCAACGAAGTTCCAGCGAGTAACAAATCAACCGCTTCACGAATTAAATATTCCCCCCGAAGCTGATTGGCTTGGAACTTACTGACAGCATCGTAATCAAACACAACAGTGATATCGGCTTGATCGGCAAGTACTGTTAGCGCGCCATCTGCACTTTGCTGTGATATATCGAAGAGATAAGTTTGATCGTCAGCGCTAGCTAACGAGGAAAACAACGCATAAGAAAACAAAAACCAATAAAAACCGAGTTTTTTTATTTTCTTTACACTCACTTCTACACAGCCTGCAACACTTATTTGTTTTAGCTTCAAAACAAATTGAGTTGTTACATACTCAGAAGAGTGATTCACCATAAAAAACCCTACAAAACTTTCATTATTATTTTTTAATCATTATTGCAATACTAAAACTGAAAAGGCCACCCTGTATATTAACAAGATGGCCTTTTCAGTATTGCGGTAATTAGCTAAAGATACAAGCAATCATTAAATCTACAACAAACTCCATAATTGGAACATAATTAAACCCGCACAATATTGATGCAGCTACTTAGCAGAGAACAGAATGCTATCGTCGTGACCGTATTCAACGGTAATATCGAGACCCAGAGCCAAAGAATCAACCAAGGCGGGAATGTCACCCATTTGAAAACGACCACCAACATTAACGTCACCAATCGCTGGATCAATAATCACTAACTCGCGATCAGTATAACGAGAGATTTTGCCTAAGGCCTGACTGAGAGTTTCTCCGTGAAAGACCAAAACACCAGACTGCCAAGCCAAGTCTTTTTCTAACTCCTCGGCCTCTATCACCTCCTTTATTACTCGACTTTTAGAATATTGAGCCGACTCTCCTGCATCTAACACCACTTCTCTAAAATATTCAGATTGCTCAAGCTGCGCCAGCGTATTTTCACCCTCACCGATATAACCCTCACCATCATCAATCATTAGCAACGGCTCTTTATCTCGCAAAGTCACACCCGAAAAAACTTTAACTGTCCCCTCTGAAACAATGACATCAACCATACCCTCCTGCGAATAGACATTAAAAGCAGTACCAACAGCCCAAACCATGCCATCACCTGCATAAACAACAAAAGGACGCCCTTTATCTTTTGCCACTTCAAAATTAGCTTCACCGCGCACCAAGTTAACCACACGCATTTCGCCACTAAAATCAACATGAAGTTCACTATCAGTATTCAATGTGATTATACTGCCATCACTTAGTACGTGACTTGATTGCTCACCTACCTGCGTAATGTACTCTTCATTTTGCGGCACCAAAACAAAGACCATAAACACCGCCGCACAGAGAGCAAACGCCGAGCTAGAAAACGCCAGTAAAGATTTACGAGGCGAAATAGCTTCACCAAAATCACGCAACCATTGAGGAATTAAAGAATAAGTAGCTTCTTCATGCTGGTGCTGTATTTCAGCCAACGGCAAAATATCTGCTAGTTCCTCAAGCATCCCCATAGCATCCCAGTTACCCATCGCTTTTAATAAGGTACTACGATGCAATGGGCTTTGATTCATCCATTCACGTAACTCTGCCGCTATATCATCAGGTAAGCCTTGCTCGTCCTTGTAAGTATACCCATGTATTTTAACCACCCATGCAGCAGCCTCGTCCTTCACTGCATTCATATTGGGAAACTGCTTAACATTATGCATTTAATCACCCCTCACTAAGGGCGTCTTACTGGTTGGTAAATCAATCTGTTCATGTTCGGCATCCATAAAATCCATGCAACGCCTTGTTGCTCTAGCGAGATGCCCCTCTATTGCTTTCACACTAACACCCATATCAGCAGCAACTTCTTTCTGGCTGTAGCCGTAAACTCTACACAGTACAAACGCCCGCCGGCATTTGACCGGCAACGATCGCACAGCACGACAATAAACCTCAAAGTTCTCACGCACCTCGTACTGCTCTTCCATCGACTTAGTAAATAAGAGATCTGACTCTGGAAATACATCACCCATGGTATCAGTCAATTTAAACGCTTTTTTACTCTGCTGGGTAAAAGCCATGTTGCGAGCAGTTTGGTACAAATAAGCTTTAGGCGATTGAATTTCCCGTTCACGCTGAGCCTCAATCACCTTTACAAAGGCCTCCTGCACAACATCTTCCGCTTCTTGTGTTCGCCTAAAATAGCGCGAGATATACCGCACCAAGCCAACATGCGTCTCTCGATAAACCTGATCCATATCTGCTGAATCAGCATTAGCCTCATCCTTTCCGAGAGGCTTCTTATTCTTTTTAGACCGTTTAAAGATCATTAATAATGCCTATTCTTATCATTATAACTACCGACTAATACAACACTCATTAGCCTAGATATGAGCAAACCACCTCTTCATTCTATGCGAATAAAGTACTTTTGCTATAAAAATACATACCTCATAAAGACTCGATAGAATGCAAAAACCCTACATCAGCTCAAAAACCGGTCGACATACCAGCAACTAGCCTTTATCTCATACCCCTGCTCTTTGGCCCAAGCCAAGCCTTTATGCACCAATTTCTCAGCAATACCCTTACCTCTAGCTTCATTAGGTACGTAGGTTTGACAAAAATCGATAACATTATCTGCACTCACTCGATACTTCAGGATTGCAGGCTCATTATCTAAAACAATAACAAACTGCCCTCTATCTTCTTGATGATCAATAATAAAATCTTGCATTAGGTTATTTAACTCTGTCAAAAAAATCTTTATAAAATAGACATAGCATAGCTGCTAAATTTCTTGGGATAATGGCTCTTTTGTTACTTGATGTTATCTATGAACACTTTAGCGCAAAATAATTTCATCATAGCTTTTAACGATATCAATGCGCTTTTACTCCAAAACCAAACTTTGTGGCGATTACGGCCTTTTAGCGAGTCTGTTTCAAGCTGGACGAAGCAATACCCAGCAATGACTAATAAACTTTTATCACTATCTACTGAAGCCGCAGAAAAAATAGCCCAAGACAACAACCAACTCACCGACTTTTTCAAACCTTATCTGCCTGAAACCTGTAAACAGATAACTCAATTTACTGTCGACCATCAATCACAACCCTCATTAGAACCCAGACCGACACTATCCAATCATTTAGCTGTTGGTGTGCCTGGGAGAAAATGGCAGCAAATTAATCACTTTACTCACGCCTTAGGCGAAATAACCCCTCCCATTATTGAATGGTGTTCCGGCAAAGCACATTTAGGTCGAGCTATTTACCACCTTCACGCACAGGCAGTTATCGGCCTAGAGTGGGATGCTAGCTTATCTCATGCAGGCAACCAACTTTCTCGCAAACACAGGGCTGACGTTAATATCTTGCATCACGATGTTTTAAGCGACCTACCTACTCACTGCACTAAGCAATCGGCCACTTATATTGGATTACACGCCTGCGGCCAACTTCATATCAAACTATTAACTGATGCCGTTAAACATCAAATTGGTACCGTTGCTATCAGCCCCTGCTGCTACCACAAAATTTATGATGATATTTATCAACCACTCTCCACACCAGCACGGCAAAGTAGCTTGCACCTTGACCGTAACGCGCTGCATTTAACCCAAGAAGAAACGGTAACCGCAGGTGCACGAGTACAGCGATTACGACAGCAAGAACAAAGCTGGCGACTAGGCTTTGAATTAATGAGGCGCGAGATCACAGGGGAAACCACCTACCACCCACTACCATCAACCGGAAAAGAAATATTTACTCATCGCTTTGAAGATTTTTGTTACTGGGCGGCGGAGCAATGCCATTTAGACCAACAACAACTTAAAGATTTTGATAATTTTGAACGCAAAGGCCAAGCACAGCGCAGCAAAGTCATCAAACTCGACTTAGTACGCCAACTATTTAGACAGCCATTAGAACACTGGCTGGTGCTGGATCGCGCTCTATATATGCAGGAAAATGGCTATGAAGTAGAGCTATCCACCTTCTGCGATCGCACTTTAACGCCACGTAATACGATGATTAAGGCAAAGCGCCGTTAGTTCTCTAAAGCCCATACGCGATTCGCAATAAGCCACCACACAATGCCCGCAGCTGTAAAAGTGCCAACCGCCTATATACTTATTTTTCACTCGATTTATCACTAGCAAAAACCGTAAAACACTTAAATGGAACTATAGCTACACAAAAAGGCTAAAAAATAGACAAGTGCAAATATAATTCTACTTAGCTAAAAATTATAACTGCCACTATAATTACATAAAAGCTAATAATTAATCGTAAAATAAACTATAGTTCTACTTATGAATAAAGAGCACTTAAGCAACCAACAAATACTCGAGGTCATTGGCGCCCGCTTTATGGCCGCAAGGCTCAATCAGAATATAAGCCGAACAAGCCTTGCTGAAAAAACAGGCCTAACCGAAAAAACCATCTCAAACCTTGAGAAAGGTAATAAAAGTGTAGGGTTATTGAATATCATCGCAATTCTTCGTGCACTAAACCTGCTAAATGAAATCGACAGTTTTATACCAGAGCCACCACCCAGAGCAGAATCAGTCATAGGCCGAGAAAAAACTTTCGGCAAAACAAGACAACGAGCCTCCAGCAAAAGAAAACAGACGCCCAAAGACAGCAATCAGAATTGGACATGGGGCAATGAGTAAACAATGACAAAGACAATAGAAATAGCTGACGTTGTGCTGTGGGGCAGAAAAGTTGCAACCATTATCTGGAAAAACAATCGCGGCTACTTTGAATACACTCGCCCATTCCAATCCTCAGGCATTGAATTATCACCGATAAAAATGCCCTTAAGCGATATGTCATACTCCTTTGGCACACTCAATCAAACAACTTTTAACGGCCTACCAGGCCTTCTAGCCGACTCGCTACCGGATAAATTTGGCAACAAACTTATTAATCAATGGCTTGAGCGACAAGGGCGCTCTTTTGAAGAATTCAGCCCGATAGAACGACTGTGCTACATAGGCACAAGAGGTATGGGCGCACTTGAATTCCAACCAACAATGGGCATAAAAGAAGAGCAGTCCTTGCCGGTAGAAATTTCCGAACTGGTGCTTTTAGCCAACCAAGCACTCAGTTCAAAATCATCTATCTCTGTGGATATAAATGGCGAAGATAACAACAAAAAAGAATCTCTCAATAAAATCATTTCTGTCGGCACCTCTGCTGGAGGCGCCAGAGCCAAAGCCGTTATAGCCTGGAATAAAAAAACCAATGAAGTTCGCTCAGGCCAAATCAAAACAGACGACGCCTTTAGTTATTGGTTATTAAAATTTGATGGTGTCGAAGAAAACCGTGATCACGAAATGCTTGCCGACCCAAAAGGGTTTAGCATCGTTGAATATGCTTATTATCTAATGGCAGTTGCAGCCGGCATTACCATGACAGAATCAAGATTATTCAAAGAAAATGAACGATCGCACTTTATGACCCGCCGCTTTGATCGTGAGAACGGCGGAGAAAAACTGCACATGCAATCACTTTGTGGCATGGCCCATTACGACTTCAACGATGCCGGCGCATACTCCTACGAACAAGCTATTGGCGTTATGAGAGACCTTAAATTGAGCCAGCCCGAACTCGAACAGTTTTTTAGACGCATCGTTTTTAATGTCATCGCAAGAAACCAAGATGACCACACCAAAAACATAGGCTTCCTAATGGATAAGTCAGGGCAATGGTCTCTATCCCCCGCCTATGACATTACCTATTGCTACGGCAAAGGATGGACAAACCAACATCAAATGACACTCAATGGTAAAAGAGGACAATTTGAAACTAACGATTTATTAGCAGTGGCAAAACATGCTGACATTAAAGAGTCAAAATCCAAAACCATCATTAACGACGTATTATCAACAGTCAAACAATGGCCAAGCTTTGCAGAACAAGCAGGCGTTCCAACATTTTGCCCAGGCTCCGATGGAACATGTAGCTGGGCAGAAGAAATTCAAAAAGGTCACAGGCTTAAATGGCAGGGAATTTAACCACCTTACAAAAACTGTGATTTCAATTCATCAATAATAACAAGCTAAAGGTTTATTTTTATTGATGACTCACCTAAGTCAACATTCAACCGAACTTGACTCGGACCTTTTGCCCTATAATTTCTATTATGCGATTGAGAAATAGTATTTTGCTTAATCTTAGAGGATGAAGTTCGTGAATTATAAAGCACCTGTATAATCTGCTTACCTTTACTCTTTAAGTAAGATTCCACTTCAACATTATGAGGATTACTACCCCAATCTTCACCGACGACAAATATATCTGCATTTACTTCTTTGCAACCAGACACATACTCAAGTTCATGATAAGGACGAACAATATCAACACAGCGCAATGCCTGTAGCATCTCTGTTCGTTGATCAAGGGGTATAACAGGTACATTCGGCTTATACGAATTCACTACGCTGTCAGAAGCAACACCTACTGCCACAACATCACCCAATGTCTCACAGTACTCTAATAAAGCAAGGTGCCCTACATGCAATAGATCAAACGTCCCTACGGTATATACAACCATTGTGTTATTTAACTCCTCACCTAAATTGAATTTCGCTGACCTGTTTTGAAGCTCTGCAACCTTTTACAGAAGCTTCCAGCTATAAAAAAACGTTATTGCCAATGTATAAAAAGCAAGCATGTAAACATTGATAGGATTACCAGAGAGTTTAGGCGTACTGATTTGTGACACATTAAGTATCGCAAGCACGACACCACTAACAAAAAGAACGACTGAAAAAATCTCTTGGCTGACAAAACCTTCAAATAAAAATATAAAGACTAAAATAATACTGTTGTTATCAAGAGCTAGCCCCGTGTATTTCGACTCATCAGAGAGACCAAAGGTACTAAAGTAACTCAACCGTATCGCACTCGCAGCAAGCATGACAAAGGCAGCTATTAAAAACAGCGGATTAAAACTCCCATAACTCAGCAAAAGCACAGCAGGCGCGACGCCATAACTAACAATATCTATCAGTAAATCTAGCTGGCCACCAAAAAACCGGTCATCACCCGTACGCCCTTTCATTCTTCGTGCAACTAGCCCATCCGCCCAATCAAACGCCACGGCCCAAATCATGCCAATCATTGCCGCATAATAAACGCCAAGAATACTAAAATAGATGGATAAAATAGTGCAGGCTAAACCCGCAAGCGAACATAGATTGGGAAGATCTTTTACAAAAGAAAGAATAGTTGGTTGCGACTTTTGCAACTCGGCGTTATCTGCGGGCATGGCGATCCATAAAGTGACACTCAACAATCTTGAGTGTTTTCAAGTAAATAGAAAAATTTGCCGACATGACGCTAAAACAAGCAGGCAACAACAGCGCAGCGTAAAGATATAAGCTACGAGATATAGATGGAAATTTCGATAAGAAAACTGCGCTACCAAGACTTAAAGGCAACGATAAAAATGATGTGATTGATGCTACGCTGAGCAAAAAAACGTAGAAAGAACAACAAGAGCGCGCAATGTAACACACCTAGCCATATTAAGCCCGATGTATCAACAAAAATTAAAAATAAAGCTGTACCTGTCCATTAAAAGATTTTTAAGCCTATAAAGCCTTAATCGACCTCAACGATAAGACAACCAGCAGGCATAAATCTATTCAAACACCACCTACTGCCATAAAACTCTAACCACTGAATAAGAGTACCTTTATTAACAGGCATATCATTATGAACAATGTCATATAACATGTGCCATAAAGTCAAAAGCAAAAAAATCAGCGCCTGCGTCTTTTCGATTTAAAACACCCATAAGCAATAACATTAAAGCCGGCAATGACTTTATTAATCGACACTTTGTATTTCAATACGCTTGCAAAAAAATAAAAAGAGAAAGTTGTAAGAAAAAACATAAACCATTTTTATTATAAATAATTCACTACACCAAACCCAACAAGAACAAACATCACGATAAAAACAACCCTCAAAACACTCACAACAAGGTAATAATTTTTAATAAACATGGCGATCAATATTCCGCACACACTGCACAGGATAAATTTAGATCACACCCTTAACATCAAGCGTTAAAAATCATGTACCAAGAGTCTGCCGATAGTCATCATTATGCCCCCTAGATTAATTAGACCTAAAATGGCTAACGCTTTCATGATATCCATAAGCCTAAAGAACTGAAACTAATAAAAACAGGCCGTTATACCGTTTGCTTACTTCTTAAAAGCCCCTATTATATAGTTGTTATTTTTGCATAATTTGTTTAATTCAATTTAATCAACGGTGTTTATGATTTATCTCAAAAAACTACTGAGTCTATTCTTATTAGGCTTGACTAGTATTAGCATTCAGGCGGACACGAACAATCCGATTCGCGTGGCGACTGTTATTGATTATGTTAACCCAACACCGCCTTACCGCTGGATCGAAGAATGCGTACGAGGTAACAAATCAATTGGGGTCGGCATCCACCTACTCACAAAAGTATTCCAAGATATCGGCTATCCATTGCAACAACTAGTTGGCAATACCTCCATTGACAGCACTGCCGAACAATTAAGCTCCAAATACCAACAATTAGCCGATGGCGAAACCGACTTTCTCATTACCGTTCGAAAGCCCGCAGGATACGACCAACTCATTAGTATAAAAACGCCATTACTAACCCACAGAACCAGCGTCGTTACCAAGGCTGACAACCCCATTTTCACCGGTCAAATCGCTTCACTACAGTCTCATCAGGGCGGCCTATTCTCAGTCGCTGGAATTTCTACCCCAGCTCACAAACACTTCACCAAACTACAGTTCCCCACTCAAACCTACCCTAACAACTTCGAGCTTCTAACAGCACTGATGGCAGGAGACGTAGACTATGTAGTAGTAGATTACTACACAGCTAAAATTTGGAGCCACATAAATGATACAAGAAGCCAACTACTCATTAATGATGCCGATCTACCCGACCACTCGATCTACTTATTCGCAGCCAAACAAGGCAAACACGCTGACTTGATTGATGAAATAAATACCCGGTTACATCAATACCACAACAACAATTACGTTAAATACCTCAATGAACTTTATCTGAAAAAGTGGCTCGATCAGCCATGCGAATAAAACTGCAGATCAACCGACACAAGGCAAACTTATAATGTCCGTTATAAAAATACAGGCATCACTCCTAACGCCAGCCTTCTCTATAGATTTTATTTAGTAAACGACCTCATTAAAACGGACAGGGGCACTCACGATAAAATGGTTCACCACTGGCCGGATGCTCGAAACGTATGTCACTGGCGTGCAATAGCAAGCGATCTGCCATACCTTCACTA
>CALBVI010000276.1 GCA_937969395.1 uncultured Spongiibacteraceae bacterium
CTCGGTCAGACCGCCATGAATCTGACCTTCAATAATCATTGGGTTGATACGGGTGCCGCAATCATCCAATGCGTAGAAGCGTCTAACCTTGGTTTCACCGGTGCCTTTGTCGATATCGACAACACACAAATAAGCCCCAAAGGGGTAGGTGAAATTGGGAGGATCGTAATAGTAAACAGCCTCTAAACCTGGCTCCATATCATCGGGCAAGGAGTTGTAAGATGCAGAGGCAATTTCTGCCATGGTTTTTTGCAAATCGGGAGCACCTTTGACCGCAAACTTATTATCTTGCCATTCAATATCGTCTTCAGCGACCTCCAAAAGGTGGGCGGCAATTTTCTTAGCTTTATCTCTAATCAGTCGTGAGGCTTTGGCCACCGCTGCACCGGCTACCGGTGTTGATCGCGAACCATAAGTACCTAAACCGTAAGGAGCGGTATCGGTATCGCCCTCTTCAATGGTGATAAGATCGGAGTGAATACCGAGTTCGGAGGCAATAATTTGTGCGTAGGTAGTCGTGTGTCCTTGGCCCTGAGTAATCGTACCCATACGCGCAATAATACTGCCGTCTGGATGCACACGAATTTCGGCGCTATCAAACATGCCCACGCCTAAAATATCGCAATTTCTCGTAGGTCCTGCCCCCACTACTTCAGTAAAGGTACAGATACCAATGCCCATTAACTCACCTTGGGCACGCTTTTGTTCTTGCTCCTTCAACAGCGCAGGATAATCAACCGCATCCATAACTTTGCGAAGCGCGGTATGGTAATCGCCACTATCCAGCTGCCAACCTAACGGTGTGTCATAGGGGAACTGTTCGGGCTTAACAAAATTACGCATGCGAATTTCAGCGAGAGAGACACCAATTTTTCGAGCCAACAAATCCATGGTGCGTTCAATCACATAAACCGCTTCGGTAACACGGAACGAACAACGATATGCAACACCACCCGGCGATTTATTGGTGTAAACACCCACCACATTCAAATAAGCCTGAGGGATATCGTAAGAGCCAGTACAGATACTCATAAAACCAGCGGGCCATTTTGTTGGCTGCGCCTGTGAATTAAACGCACCGTGATCACCAAGTACGTTGACACGTAAACCTTTGATAATCCCGTTTTCATCAGCGGCTATTTCGCCAGTCATGAAGTAATCTCTCGCCCAAGCAGTAGTGGACAAATGCTCGGTGCGATTTTCAACAAACTTAACCGGCACACCCAAGACAATGGACGAAACGATGGACATTACATAGCCCGGGTAGATTCCCACTTTGTTGCCAAACCCACCACCAATATCAGGAGAAATAACCCGTACTTTACTTTCGGGGATACCGGACAATGAAGACACAACCGTGCGCACCACATGCGGTGCTTGAGAGGTCACATACAGCGTCAGTGTTTCCTTAACCGGATCATAAGAGGCAACACTGCCGCAGGTTTCTAACGGTGTTGGATGAACACGCGGGTAATACATGTCCTCCTTAACCACCACTGGGGCACGCGAGAAAATATCATCGGTATCGGCTTTGTCACCAACTTCCCATTCGAAAATTTTATTAGGGTGTTTTTCATCTGCCGCTGCCGCATCAACCAGATCATCCCTCACCACTGGCGCATCATCTTTTAAGCAATCATAAGGGTCGACCATGGGGTCGAGAATTTCGTATTCCACCTCAACCAACTCTAGGGCATCCGCTGCAATGTAACGGTCATCAGCTATAACAGCTGCTACTTCTTGATATTGAAAGTGTACTTTTTTATCGGCTAGCACTGCCTGCACGTCACCAGCTAAGGTGGGCATCCAGTGTAGGTTTAATGGTTTTAAATCATCAGCGGTTAATACCGCGTGCACACCCGGCAGGGCTAACGCTTTTTCTTTGTTGATAGAAATAATTTTGGCATGGGCATAAGGGCTGCGAACCATGTCGACAAACAACATGCCGGCCAATTTAACATCATCGACATATTGGCCCCTACCCTGAACAAATTTAGGGTCTTCTTTACGTTTTCTGGAGCAGCCGATGCCCTGTACTTTTTCAGTAGCTAGATCTTCAGCAGCTGAGTTTTCAGTAAGAACCGCACTATTATCTGTGTTCGTATTCATCAGGAACCTCTTATTTTATTCTGCAACAGCGACGTTTTTTAGGTTTTTACTGGCGGTCATAACGGCTTTAATAATGTTCTGATAACCGGTACAACGGCATAAATTACCCGATAGTCCCCAACGAACTTCTTCCTCCGTTGGTGAAGGATTTTCCTTTAGGAAGCGGTAAGCACGCATCATCATGCCGGTAGTACAAAAGCCACACTGCAAACCGTGCTCTTCGATAAAGGCTGCCTGCACCACATGCAAGCCCTCACTGTCCGCAAGACCTTCAACCGTAATCACCTCTTTATCGGCCACTTGCACCGCTAAGATGGTGCAAGACTTTACTGACTCACCATCAATATCCACCGTGCAAACGCCGCAGTGGGTGGTATCACAACCAATGTGAGTGCCGGTTAAATTTAGTTTTTCCCGCAGCGCATGAACTAACAAGGTGCGGTCTTCGACGTCAACTTCCGTCGCTTTTCCGTTGAGATTGAAACTAATTTTCTTGCTCGACATTGCCTACCCCTTTAATTTTTTAAACGTTGACGGAACAGTGCTATTCAATTGCATCGCTGAGGGCTCGCTTCAACATTTCACCTGCCATCTTTATTTTGTATTCAGTATTGCCACGCTGATCTTCCGCCGGCTCACAAGCTTGCATCGCTAAATGTATTGCCGCGTTGATACTGTCCTCTGATAGAGGCTGGGAATTAAGTTGCCATTCGGCATGCTCAGCACGAAAAGATTTTGGTCCAAGATTGGTTAAGGCTATGCGTACATCACTGCACTGGTTGTCTTCTAGCGTTAACGTCAGCGCGCAGGCTGCGGTGGCAAAATCACCGGTTTTACGTTTTAACTTTCGAAAACCGCAACGTCGATTCGCGGCAGCGCGCGGGATAATAATTTTGGTTAACAACTCGTCGGGCTGTAACACCGTTTGATAAGTGCCAAGAAAAAACTGATCCGCTTTTACCAATCGGGTACCCGCTGCCGACACCAATTGAAAACTGGCATCCAACGCCAACATCACCGAGGGCTGATCATTGCCCGGATCACCATGGGCAATATCTCCACCAATGGTGCCTCTATTTCGAATCTGCGGATCAGCAATTAATCCGGTCGCTTCAAATAACAGAGGGCATAAAGTATCCATATCGGGGTACTTTAAAATATCGCTTTCAGATGACATCGCACCAATCGTCAGAGACTCTTCCGTAACTTCAATCCCTTTCAATCCAGTTACAGTACCTAAATCTATCAAGTGCCCAGGTTCAGCGAACCGGAACTTCATCATGGGTAGCAGGCTGTGCCCACCAGCTAACAATTTTGCCTTCGAGCCAAACTCACTCAATAAAGCAAAAACCTGATCTAAGTCAGTTGGTGCATGGTATGTAAAATGGGGAGGTATCATTTTTGTTTCTCCAAGTCCTGCAAGCTTTCGCTTATTGTTGCTTCCAACAGTAGCTAAAACTGATGGAGCACTTATGCTGAATGGGACTGTGTTTATTGTGGATATTTATTATTGGAACCATTTTTAACAGCTATAGAGGCATCCATTCAAACCCGAATTCACGAAATGACCCCCTGTCATCCCAAACAGATACTTTGAGCACTTGAAAGTAATTTGAAGATATATCCGCGGTACGCTATGAACGTAGCGGCAGTATTAATCGCTCACCTAAGCTGATCACTACTATTTTTGAGGTACAACAAAAGAATCCGCCTATTCAAACTAGCGGTATAGTTAGAAAGATTGCAAAAAATTTATAAAAAGGGATAGGGGTGAATGTGTAACAGTGGCGCGTTCTGAGTCATTCTAAACGCGACTATAAAACTTATAGCTAGCCAAGGGACACAAGAACCAGTATGGACCCTGTAGCTCCCATACTGGGTCTTATCAACTAAGCCATATATTTTATCTATTACTCTTTGATATACATGCAGGCAATACTCAGTTTCAATCATTGCATGAAAGAGTTTCTAATGAATTTGATTGATATAGTGATGGTAAATAATGGAAATTCCGCTGCGCAGACAAAGCCATAGACGCAACGCTTAACGCCACCGCTTTATCTGGCAAATCAGACTGCGCCAATGTTTTATCACTCTGGG
>CALBVI010000277.1 GCA_937969395.1 uncultured Spongiibacteraceae bacterium
ACGAATACGCTCAGAAAACCTACAAAGCAAATTGGAAAAGCTGTGAAGAACATCAATTTGTTTCTGACATAAAAACAATCACCCAACCAAAAGATAAAGAAGAGCAGCCTCTTACCGGAAAAAAACAAGCTAACCATATTGAGCATTCAATGCCTGACCATGATGTACTGCTGGCAGGCTTTCCTTGCCAACCCTTCTCTATTGCTGGCGTATCTAAAAAGAATGCCCTAAATCGAGTGCATGGCTTTGACTGCCCAGATCAAGGACAACTGTTTTTCGATATCTGTCGGATTTTAACTGTTAAGCAGCCACCTATTGCGATATTAGAGAATGTAAAAAATCTCAAGAGCCACAACAAAGGCACTACCTTTCAAGTCATTAAAGAAGTACTTAGCAATTTACCTGATCACCAAGAGACCTTATTTAGCAAAAAAATATTCAAGGGCAAGCAAGCTTACTGGATAGCCAACCTGAACGACGAGAAACCTGATCCAAAGGTTATTGATGGCAAACACTATCTAGCGCAGCACCGTGAACGTATCGTTTTACTTTGCATCCGTGCCGATATCGTTGAGAAGCTTGGCTTGGATAAAAAGATAAACCTTAAGGATATCGCCAAACCAGAATCACGATCTACCCTCAAAGATATTCTAGAGCCAAATAGTAAAGTTGATGATAAATACACACTCACACCAAAACTATGGGCTTACCTCTTTAATTATGCAGCCAAGCACAAAGCCAAGGGTAATGGCTTTGGTTATGGCATGGTAAAACGTAATGCCACAGACGTTACACGCACACTGTCAGCGCGTTACTATAAAGATGGGTCAGAAGTATTGATCAACCAAGATGACATGAAAAAGAATAAGACAAAAGATGGCCGGCCACGTCGAATGACTCCGCAGGAATGCTCTCGATTAATGGGATTCGTCAAAAAAGGTGAGCAGTTTAATATACCGGTATCAGATACACGTGCGTATAAACAATTTGGGAATTCCGTCGTTGTCCCCGTGTTTAAAGCCGTAGCTGATTTAATTGAACCCCATATAAAATCCATAATTAAACATAGCAAGTAAGGCTATACATCAACGTTGTTAGTCACGTCGACTGTATCCAGCTTGTAGTAAAGCGTATCGAGGTCTTTAGATTTGATCCTAAACTGACTGCGCTTTTTAACTTTTTCCTTAGTAGAAGCCTGCTCCATTTTAATACCCGGGTCATAATAAACATGCTTGTCCGTTACCGCACCCAGCAACCGGTTAATGTCAGTACCTTCATATAAACGAACACTATTACCATAGTGATACGCACGGTTCCCATTAGACAAATCATGAGCAACTGAAGGTATGTAAGCTGCACGAGCGTGTTTCTTCTTCCAATGATCCAACAATTTCGCATAACTCCAACTCGCTGCGACATTGTCATTCTTATCTAACAATCCTATAAACCCTGTAGCATCAACCATTGAACGGCTATCAGCATCAAAGCCAGGTGTGATTAAGGTAAGACCAGATTTGTCACAAAGAGTGTTAGAAAAATGCCGGCCGGTAAAATCAAACCTATCAGCAATTTTTTGATTACGGTAACCATAAGCACGTATAAAAGTTTTAACACCCTGCTCTTTATAGATTCCGCCGTCCGGCTCAGGTGTCATTAGCGTTAACGCTTTACTATTAATCAGTGCAAACTTCTTCACACCAAATTGTTTGATTTCCCAACCATGAAAATCCGGCTCAGCGATGCCATTGGGAATAACACCCAGCTCAGCCTCAAGGGTATAACCACCACCATTTTTAGCGATATACGCTTTTTCAATGCCTTTACCATCCAATTTTTTACTAGTAATCGGGCCCTCTAAATGAATTCGCCTTAGCTCATTAATCAATACCTGACGCGCATCATCCTCAACGTTATAAGTCGCCAACATTTCTTGGACAGCAAGTTCTGCCTGCTCTTCAAAGGCCAACTGCTTAGTAAACGGTAATTCACGAAGCACGCTACTCAGCGAATAATATTTTTGCTTGTGAACTTCCTTAGCAATTCGGGATTCCGGTACAGCCAAATAAGCGAAAATAGCGCCATCACTGCGGATACCAAAAAATAGAACGCGACCTTCACTACGGCCCAATTTAGCAGGGTCCATCCAGCCGCCCATATCAATAGGTGAGCCTTTTAAAAACCCGGACAAGCGGACTTCGGGAAATTGAGGGTAATAGATTAGCTTCGCTGTTGGCGCAGGGTAAACCTGCCCCTCTGGAGATAACCAATGAAAATTAAGATTCGCCGTAAACTTAATCTTCCGCTTCGGATCACTTGTCTTCTTAGAGGCCGAAGCAGTGGCTACCAACTCATCTGTTGGAATAAAACCAATATCCGTGAAATGCCCAGCGAGATAAGGTTGGTTTTTACTGTTATCGTTGGGAGAGAGAAGCTTATATATAACACGATCAACTCCCAGCTTGCGATAGGATGCAAGCAGTTTATCCAGAGAATTATTTAAACTGTTTGAGCTGTCGTATATTTTTGGTTTTTTCGACAAAACACTTCCTATATTTTCACAACTCGAAGTATAATTTTATAAGTTAACTTAACCCGACACCTCTTGTGTCGTCACAGAAGGAATCAGGCCTGATTAAACTCGTCATAAGCTGCAATAAACTCTTTATGATATTCTTTCGATTGCTCTAAAAGCTCTCGATAGGACTTTACAAAAACCTCACCACTTTCTATATATGTCTTCTCTTTTGCCTTGAACTTATAGTTATCGCACTTTTCACCACCAACTACATAGCAAACTACTCTTGAAAACCCAGTTGTGCTTGCATACTTATCTTTAAGGAATGCACCATAATCCCAAGCCTGCTCAAGCGCCTTCTGATCTACCTTGTATTTACTTCTCTTGATTTCAATTACATACAGTATCTCACCTAAAGCATTACTACACAGAAAGTCAATTCGCCTATCACTCTCATTAAGATCATCATCAGGAAATGATTCTTTTAGAAGTTTTGAATATGTCACCTCATCACGAAATTCAAGAATTCTAGGATCTAGTAGCCAAGAAAATTTCTTCAAAAAATTATGAAGAGTAGGAACTTCTTTAGTATTTGTATTTATATAATCTTCGAATTGCTTTATAACCTCAACTCTTGAATACGCCAAATCTCTAAATTGCTTTGATTCAATTGATTTCCACTCATCCATTAGTGCTAGAAGTTTTGGCAAATCCTCATCTCTAGAAATATCTGCTATGTGCGACGCATATTCTTTATACGACTGATTGCTAAACTTATCAATTACGCCACCAATAATAGTCGAGGCTTGATCTGTACCAATATCTGTATTTGAAAGAATAGGATCTATAATTTTATTGCTAAGTTCACGTTCAAAAGATGGAAGGTTATTCTGCCACTCATCAATATTTAAAGAATTTTTTTCTTGAATAGACTCGCGCTTTATATCTCTCCTTTTTTTCTTCCACTCACCGCCAACTTTCTTAATTATTGACTGTAAATATAACTGAAGCTCTTTAGTTTTATCATTCTCCCAATTCAAGGAGTGTCTATCAGTTGAGATAACGTCCACTTCAAATTCATCAATAAAGTCAACCTCAAGATAGCCTGTCACATAGTTATGAAACTGATCATTGTCTCTTGCGCCATAAAAACTAGCTACATTGACAATTTTACCTCTAGATATTAAATATATCCCTCTCATATCCGTATCTTTAATTGGCTTTTCTAGCGTAAGTATTTCCCCGCCAACCCTATCCCAGTACTCATAACTACTATCATATTTTTCTTCTGGGAACTTCCATGAAAACTGCTTATTAAATCCGCTATATTTCAGCTCATTTGTAATTTCTGTTTTCTGCCCATCATTGACAGACATACTCAGATTCATCTTATCTAATATTGTGAATTTTTTAGATACGCTAACTCCGATTTTGTTTAAATCAAAGCCCGTCTTTCTTCTTATCCCTTTAAGGAGAATTAATGTCCCCTCGGCATCAGATGTTAC
>CALBVI010000278.1 GCA_937969395.1 uncultured Spongiibacteraceae bacterium
CGCCATTTTTCGTTCCATAAGCCGTTTTAGCGCTAACTTGCAGCTGCGACGCCAACTCCATAAATGGAGTCTGAGTCTGAGCCAGAGACTGATTAAGTATATTTGGTGAGCTCGCAGTTGGTACTCCATTCGCGGTAGAAACACCCGCTTTCATAGTGAGGTCACTATCAACCGCAGCTATTTGAAGCCCTTCAGCTGATAATGAGGCTCCTGTGCTGCCTGCCATTGAACCCCCAATAGTAGCGCCGTCAATAACTGGCCTGCTATTAACGGTCTTCACCCCTAATGCTTGATCAGTCGTTTTTGTAGCTATAGACGCTAATACAGGTGCTGATAAAGCGGTTAATTCAGTCGTTGAAGCGTACCCGGACAATAATTCATCGACTAACTCATCATCAGGCACCAGCCCTACATCCAGCTTTTCTGAATCTACTAACCCTGAATATTGAAAATCTATATCCTGATCACCTAGTGACAACCGCTCTAATTCATCAAGAGGCAGCGTATTGCCGCTTATTCCGCTCGGCAAAGTATTAAGAAATTTATCAACTTGACCTTCAACTAACTCAACATCGGTATCAAGAGCAATGCCTGTTTCTTGAAGCTTGGCCCCAGCTGAGACATTCTCAGAAGAAGCATTCTGCGTCTCCATAACCTTTGAGAATTCGTTATTATTCAATGAGTTAGTTTCACTACCAGATTTTTTTTGCCCACTATTTTGAGCACTTGTAGCGGCCAACGTTGAGGCATTATCACTAACACCTGACAAGCTATTATTGGCAAGAATTTGTCCACCAGAAGGCATTACACTCTCCTAATTATTAAAAGTTAAAACCTCTAATAACTAGTGAATGCAATTCAATGGCCAACTTTTAAAAAGGTAAGCCGAGCGGCTACCCCAATGCTTTTTCAACATGAGAATAAGCATCAACAATTTCTTCGGCGATTACCTCAGCTTCATTGATATTACCTGAGCCCCCTATTTCTTCTAGCTTGCGGCATAAGTTGGTTAAACGTATTGCCCCCATATTACTCGCACTACCTTTAAAACTATGGGCAGCACGACGTACTGCATCAGGGTCCTTAGAGGCTAGCGCCTCTTTTATAGCTGAGATGCGAACGATGCTATCGGTTTTAAATACCTCTATAAGGAAAGTAAATTCTTCGCCCATAACCTCCTTTAGTTCACTTAAAATCTCTAAATCCAAATGTACTGGGTCAATCATCCTACTCCCTCCATCTAACCGTTATTAACGGCTTACTCAAAAAGCTGTATTTTAATCATTATTCGAACATTATTTATGTTGTCGACATTATCAGCTTTTACCTTTTTAAAATTGTTTTACATCAAATCAATCTGACCATACAAAAGTAGCATAGGCCTTATTACCTGATCCTGCGTAGTGTAAAGATTGAGACAGCGATCTAATTAAATGAATACCACGCCCAGAAAACTGGTTTTTAAACGCGTCTTCACATAACATCTGCTGATAATCAAACCCAACGCCACTGTCTTCTATGATAATCTTTAAATCACCACCCTCTTCATTTCCCGAGTAATCCAAATCAATAATGACGTAGCCTTTAGACAGTTTTGCTAAGCTGGCTTCTCGATGCTGGTAATACTCAGTAAAACCAACCGAAGATAATTTAACCGCAGAGTCTAAACCTAACACACCGTGCTCTAAACTATTACTATATAGCTCGGATATAACCGTATAAACCTGACCACCATAGGGCTGTAAATGGGGAACATTCATTAATATATGAAGCAGCAAGGGCAATGGATCAAAGCTTTTTAACGTTTCAGGACGAAGCTCAAGCCGCATACGCCAATCTTTTAAACCCAAACCATCACTATTTAGAGCAGCACGCTTATCCAACTTAAACAAGTCAGCCTTAATCATAGTGATTTCAAGTAAAGATACGTCATCTTCTGCAGCACTATCACCAATGAAATGATCTACAGCCGTATTAATCTCTTCAAACAAATTCTCAACACGGCTATTACATGCAAAAACATCCATCAACCTATCTTCGCCAAACATGTCACCGCGACTATTTTGAGCCTCATGAATACCGTCAGACCACACATACAATCTATCGCCCGGTTCAATCTCATAAACTCTTACAGTCGCATCGAAATTCAACGTTTCATTAATACCCATAGGAATGTGATTAGAAGCTAATTTAACCACCTCTCTTGTAGACGACCGATAGATAACACAGTCAGGCAAACCCGCATTCCAAACACGCAAATGGCAATTATTAAAATTAATTTCAGCAATAAAAGCGCAACAAAAAAGGTCAACAGGAAGAATTTCACATAGCGTAATATTAATTTCTCGTACTATCTCGCGTAATGAAAACCCCTTTTTTAACATCGTATAAAAAGTTTGCGCCAGCGGCATTGAACCAATCGCAGCGTGTAAACCGTGACCAGTAAAGTCCCCCAAAAAAACAACTAAATTACCAGTAGGGCTAACACCAGCCAACATGACATCGCCATTAAATATCGACAGCGGTGACAAGTGATATTTAATATTATCAGCACCTAAAACACCTGCGTGCGCAATTCGATCAAAAACGCGCTTTGCCACATCCTGCTGCTGTAACAAATCATGATTATAATTTGTAATTTCATCTCGCTGGTTTATTAACGTCAGCTGCATATTACGCATATTGATCAGTGAGTTTATTTTAGCTTGCAGAACAATCTGGCTATAGGGTTTTGCAAGAAAATCATCACCTACTTCAACACAGCGGACCAAAGAACGCTCATCTTGCAGTGAGGTTAAAAATACAATAGGAATAAAATCATCACCGGCTAATGCTTTTATTCTTACTGCCACATCAAAACCGCTTATGTCAGACATAAGTAAATCTAACAAAACAATATCAGGACGATGTTTTTTAAACGAAGTTAAAGCATCTCTGCCACTGGCGGCATCAACAACGATATAAGAATGTTCAAGAAAAAAACGTTTCAGAAGACATCTTTCAGAACTATTGCTATCAACAATGAGTATTTTAGCTGGGGAAGGAAAATAATTTAAAACTTTACCCATAAACTATCTTCAAAAATAATTTTGGCTTAACTATTCTCGAGCATTGAATAATCGCTAACACAGGGCAGTTTACTTAATAGTAAACAGCTGCTCAAAATTTGAAACATTCAAGATTTTTTTAACATCATTATTGCAATTAATAATACTAACATTAGCTTCATCACCACCCGCATAATCTCTGAGCATTAACAACATACCTAATGCAGAACTGTCGAGATAAGACGAATTCGCTAAATCGATAACATAGGCACCAGACTTGACGTCAACATTTTCATAAACGCCCCTAAACTCTTGATGAGAACTGAAATCAAAACGGCCACTAATAGCAATAACAAGATCACCACTATCAGCCGAAAAAGTTGAAGTTATAGCCATTTCACCCTCTGTAATAAAATAATATTCATTTTCTAAGTCTAGATCACAATAACAAATAAACCAAATTCAGCCCAAAAAAACCACTCAACCTTATTTAGTAATTCTTACCGTTTTAGCCTTATCATTATTTTAACAAAATGGCTTCTTAGACGATAAAAATATAACCCGGCTATATTCCTTATCATGACCAATAGTACCGCAGCAAAAATTACTGCTCTACACTAATATTCACTTTTTCGAGTTTGTCTATCGTCCTGCTCGCGCTGTATTTTTTTATCGACCTCCAGCTCTTCCTCTGTTATTTTTCGCTCTACTAATTTGCCCATATTTTTTTGCTCAGAATAACACTGTTGCCACTCCGAACGCGCATAATCAGATTGGGAATCACTCAAACTAACGCGCTGTTGCTGTACTTCTACAGCATTCTGGAGACTTCCATAAAATTTCTGATAGTTCATTAACTGCAAGGCACTTGCTCCTCTTGCACCTACCGCTTGAAATTGCTGCTGGTATTCTTGTTGAAAGCTTTGCAATTGCTGCTTTTGCTGTTTATCTGAATCTGCAGCACGAATAGTTTCAGCCAACTTTTCCGCCGCTAATTTTTCTT
>CALBVI010000279.1 GCA_937969395.1 uncultured Spongiibacteraceae bacterium
AGGTAATATTTACAATCGCACTTAAGTATTCACCACTACTTGGTAGGCGTTAGTACTTATTTAAACAGCCACCTTAAAATCACCGTTATTTTTTTGTCACAGTACAATTTCATAGTTAAAACAAGCCAATCCACGCCATAAAAACCTCTTTTTGTTATTTTTACTTTAAGAGATCGCTAGTAAGTGATCATTTTTTGTCACATTTTTATTTTATTTTATATTTAACAATCTGATTCAAACTGGCCGGATAAATACAGGGAAGGATTTAAAGAAATTCAGCCAAATGAATAAGCTAAAAAATATACATAATCCAATAAATTTCAAGCAGTTATATGTTTAAAAAAGAATGACTAACTGCATTTACAATTTCGTGACGCGTCAATTATCATTTTTTTAATAACTCATTTACGTTGTAAACAAAGGCTTAAGAGGAAATTAATCTAACAATACGAGACAAAAAGCCACATCAAAGCAGTCTTTTAGCGTCAACTTAAAGTCCATATGAATGCAGACAGTCATAAAAGTAATTGGCATAATGGCAACCTACACGCATAAACACCTGCTATCGCGATCATCAAGGATTAACAATGTTAAGACTAAACAGCCAATTGAAGGCCACTAACACACCTGCTGACCTAATCACATTGATCGAAAATATTACTGCCGCCTGTAAGGATATTGCATCCAACCTGCATCGAGGCGCCTTATCCGACATGCTAGGTAGCGCCGGTGCAGAGAACATTCAAGGCGAAACGCAAAAAAAACTAGACGTCATCTCTAACGATATCCTCAAAGAATACTTAATTGATTCCGGACTAGTGCGCGCCTTAGCCTCGGAAGAAGAAGACTCTATTGTGCCGGCACAATCTAATGCTCACTACCTCGTTACTTTCGATCCGCTAGATGGCTCTTCGAATATTGATATCAACAGTATGGTTGGTACTATTTTTTCCATTCTTGAAGCACCGCAAACAGCCGAAGTATCAGAGCAAGATTTCTTACAGCCTGGCCGCAATCAGGTCGCAGCCGGCTATGTTCTTTATGGCCCCTCCGTGATGCTAGTACTCACAACTGGCGATGGCGTCGACATGTACACACTAGATCAATCCATTGGCGAATTTATTCTGACCAACGGCCAAGTGAGCATTGAAAAAGATACCAAAGAATTTGCTATCAATATGTCCAATCAACGTTTCTGGGCTGACCCCATGCAACGCTATATTGGTGATTTGCTGGCGGGCAGTGACGGACCAAGAGCGAAAAACTTCAATATGCGTTGGGTAGCTGCGATGGTAGCTGATGTACACCGCATATTATGTCGCGGTGGACTGTTCAGTTACCCTTGGGACTCACGCGAGCCTAATAAACCAGGTAAGTTACGTCTCATGTACGAAGCTAACCCAATGGGCTTATTAGTTGAACAAGCTGGCGGTGCCATTTATACCGATAAAGAACCCGTACTTGATATTCAGCCCGAGCATATTCACCAGCGAGTCTCGGTTATTTTAGGTGCTGCAAACGAAGTTGCTGAATGCCTTAAGTATCATCAAAACTAACTCAGTTATTGATTAGTCATTAAATCAACTATGACCATACTCCCCTCCTACGGGATGTGGCCAACGCTAGGTATATTAAATAAAATTTACGACTGAGTTATAACTCTGATTTATAACCGCAGCACAGTTACCATCAAAATTTTATCAGCCACTGACACTTAACTGTCGATCAATACGAGGAGTCATACGTGGCATTACCTAAAGGCTTTGCCGGTTCATTTGATGATTCAGTAGCCAGCGCGCTGGATTTAAATGATCTTCTGATCAACTCTCCCTCCAGCACCTATTTCATGAAGATCAACGGCGACGGGCAAGTTAATGAAGGCGCCGAAGATGGTGACATTGCTATTGTTGATCGAGCGCTAACACCTATTAACGGCGACTTGGTTGTCGTTGTTATTGACGGCGAGCTGGTACTCAAGCAATTTCAAGATACCCACACCCAAAAAGCACTACTATCAAAATCCGGCGAAGAAACTCTTCTGATCACCGAACATTCTAAAATTGAATTCTGGGGCGTTCTCACAGCCTCGATAAAACAATTCCGAACATGAACGACATCATCTGCCTCGTTGATGGCAATAATATGTTTGCTAGCTGTGAACTGGCCTTTCGACCAGATTTAATAGGCAAGCCCGTTGTCGTTCTTTCAAGCAATGACGCATGCTGCATAGCGCGATCCTATGAAGCGAAAGCGCTTGGTATTAAAATGGCGCAACCTTATTTTGAAGTTCGCCATTTTGAAAAAACTCACGGCTTAATTGCCTTCAGTGCAAACTTTACTTTGTATACTGACATCAGCTCTAGAATTGTTTCTATATTAGAAGGCTTCACACCTCACGTTGCCCCTTACAGTATCGACGAATCTTTTTGTCGGTTTCCTCCGTTAACTGGTATGGATCTACTTAAGCTAGGCAATGACATTCGCTCAACTATCCTCACGCAAACAGGCATTGGCACCGGTGTAGGCATAAGCACCACAAAGACGCTAGCTAAGTTGGCAAACAATGCAGCCAAAAAATTTCCAAAAACCGGCGGCGTTGTTGATTTAGTCACAGACGAAAAAAGAAGAGAACGCCTATTAGCGGTAATGGAAATCAATGAAGTTTGGGGCATTGGTAAAGCACTTAATAAAAAACTGCGAGCCATGGGTATCATCACCGCTCTCGACCTAGCAAAATTTGGTGAATCCGCTGCCAATTCGCAATTTAGCGTCACACTAGCAAGAACTGTTTCCGAGCTAAACGGTATTCCAGCACTACCCTGGGAAGACGACATAGAACTCAATGATCAGATTATTGCCACTCGTTCATTCGGTGAAAAAATATTTGATAAGGAAACGGTCATCGCTTCCCTTAGTTACCATGTATCTAGAGCGGTTAAAAAACTAAGGCTTCAAAATGCAGTCGCACACTCAATCACAATACACATCCGAACCAATGCCAACTCTAAAATTGATAAGCAGTACAGTAATTCCTATACCTGCAGATCATCAACGCCCATCAACGATGTTGTAACATTTACAAAAATGGCCAAGGCAGGATTAGATGAAATCTGGCGCGATGGTTTCCCCTACGCCAAATCCGGTATCACCCTAAATGAAATAGAATCAAAAAATCACCTACAAGAAGATTTATTTGCTAGCGATGACAACCACGATGAGAAAAAAAACGATATGCAATCTGTTATCGAAAGCATCAACACTCGCTATGGCTTAGGCGCGGCCAATGTAGGCAGTGCAAAAAGTGGCGGCAACTGGCAGCCAAAGTCCGAAAACAGATCGCCAAACTATACGACTTCATGGGCGGATATACCCACGATCAAAGCGGATTGACGCTGGAATTTAAACCGAATAAATAGAACAGAACTTCAAACCATCTCTTGCATAAACCGCACTCGCTGCTCTGGCGGCAATTCGAGTAATTCTGGTTCAAAGGCTTCTACTGCTTTTAATCTTTTCATCAGACCTTCGCCACTAGCGAGTTGAATGGCCAGCCCCGGACGAGCATTGAGTTCTAATATAACAGGGCCTGCATGTCGGTCTAACACAATATCACAACCCATATAACCGAGCCCGACCATTTCAAAACAACCTGCGGCTAAAACTAAAATTTCATCCCAACCGGGAATTTCTAATTCAGAAAAAGATTTACCGGTATCCGGATGTTCACTAACAGGTCGGTTATATTGCACCGCATTCAAACTTTTACCGGTTGATAAATCAAGACCAATACCGATAGCCCCCTGATGCAAATTAGCGCGTCCATCGGAAGCATGAGTGGCGCATCGCAACATTGCCATCACAGGAAAGCCTTTGAACACGACAATACGAATATCCGGCACACCCTCATAGGTATAATCAGTAAATACCTGATCATACTCAATCAGTGATTCGAACATGACGCTATCGGGTTTACCACCCAAACTATAAAGGCCACTTAAAATATTATTGATATGTCTGCGGATGTCCTTTAGTTCTAATTTTTGTCCATTAGACTTTAGGAAATATTCAAAATCTCGACCAGTAATAACCAAAATACCTTTGCCGCCACTACCCCGAGTCGGCTTGATCACAAATTTTGACCACTCACCAATTAAGCTTTCTATATTTTTTACTTGCCACTGACGTTCAATCACCCCCAATAACTCAGGCACTGAGATATTTTGTTTTTGCGCGGCTAATTTTGTTTGTAATTTATCATCAACTAGAGGGTATAAAGCCCGCTGATTATAACGAGCAATATAATTGATGTTGCGGCTATTCATTCCCAATACGCCACAACGTAGCAACTGAGTTGGCAGCGCCATCAAGCTCACGATTGAACCATATGACGAAAGCGAATTAATTCTGACAACCGATAACCGGTGTAGTGCCCCAACATAATAATCGAACCTAGCAACACTAATAAAAGCTCAGGGAAATTAAACATCCAATGTTCAATATAATGATTAGTCATTGCCATGTAACACACAATGGCTACCGCTAAACTCCCTGCCGTTTGCACTAACACTTCAACAGGCCCATCGTCTTCCCATAGAATAGACATGTGTTCAATAGTCCAGGCAATAATTACCATAGGGAAAAAAGTAATCGTCAGCGCCTGTTCAATACCTAAACGATAACTAACAATACTAATCCCTGACATTAGGATCACCACAATCACCACCACTGCGGCAATACGGGACACCAGTAATAAATCTAACTTGCTAAGATAGGATCGCACCCACAAACCAATAGCGAGTATCAGCAAAAATATAGCGACGCCATTTAACAGACTAGTTTGAATAAACGCGATGGATAACAGCACAGGCATAAATGTACCTGCAGTACGCACGCCAATGACAACACGAATAAAAATAACCAGCAAAGCACCGACGGGCACTAACAAAATAAATTTAAAAATACTTTGCTGTTCTATCGGCAAACTATAAATAGAATAATCGAGTAAGGCGGCTTGATCCCCACCCATTTGTTTCAGGGCGACTTCTCTAGCAGGCACATTGTTAGCGAGAATTGAAAAGCGAACACGTGAGCGACTACCGCCCTCCACATCCAACAATGATTTATCACCCCGCTGCCAAATAAGAAAATTACTCGGCAACCCTTTTGTGCCCGTTGCCGGATTATAAACAAGCCACTGCTCGCCATCATAAACTTCCAGCAACACTGACGACGGTAGACGACTTCTATCATCTTCTAAATATATCCCTCGCAATATATGCGCAGGAATATCTGCCATCGCCAACATGCCTAAAGCAATATCAACCGGCGAGTTATCAGTAAAGCCACTCAATAACAAACGGCTATCGATATTGTCAGGGTCATTAAACCCTCTCAATAATTGTGTCACAAAGGTTTCGGTATCAGCCGACTCTTGCTGGCTGCGCTCAATCAAACTCGCCGCCGCTTCACGCACTGCCGAAAAACGCGTACCAGACCAATCAGGCTTGTTAACAGCCGTCGACATGCCATCTATTGACGCTTCAAATTGCCCCTGACGCTGATAAACATCCAACTTATAATACAATGTCTGTTGACCAGAGGCCGTACGCTTAGACCATGTCGCGCGCTCATTACCATTGTTACTATCAACAGTAAATCCATACCCAGAGGAACTGAATATTTCGTTTAAGACTTCCATATTAGTTTGCGTTTTAGGTAGGGCCATGGAGGCCTTTACCGCATCGCCTCTGGCTTGAAACTCAACCTTGGCCTCAATCGTCCAGACTGTTTGGTACTTCCCCGGTGTAATAGGTAAATTAAGTACCTGGCTTTTATAGGTAGCCAGCCCAGCACCGACAATGATGAGCAACAATCCTAAAATATATACTTGCGCTCTGGGAGACATAAATACTCTTAGTTAGCAGGTAAAGACGCGGTGAATTTTTTACTCACATCAACGACCGCCCTGTCACGTAAAAAATTCCTACCAATTAAGACTTCGTAAAGGTATCCGGTACGATCACTCAAGGTCACTTCTATTTGTTCTTCTAGCGAACCTAAAACAATACTCATTATTACAATTGGGCGACGCTGGGGTTCACCGGACAGTTGCTTGATATTAATGTAGCGCTTTACGGGCCGTTCAAAATAAATTTTCTCGCCACCTCTCTTTGGAACAGCAAAACGAACCCAGCCTTTGCCGTCACGCTCAAACTCCGTTACGTCCAGTGCATGGATCGAACTGAGCCCGGCACCCGTATCAATACGCGCTTTAAATTTCAGTTTATCCGGCAGATATACATTTTCTACCCGACCAATAAGCAATCTGTCATCTATAGTTTTAACTGGTGGTGTTATGGTTGTTATAACTTGCTGCGGGGATGTTT
>CALBVI010000280.1 GCA_937969395.1 uncultured Spongiibacteraceae bacterium
CTGCAGTTCTATTTCGTCCGTATATTTCCGTTCAGGATCATTTGCACTAATAAAATAAAGATTTTCAACATATAACGGATCACACTTTTGATCCATTTTTTCTACAATATCATAAGAAATCATAAGGTCTATAATATTGCCCTCAAACAACCTTTCTAAACTAGTAGTATTACCTTCTTCAATTTCAAGGTTAACACCCGGAAAGCGGTCTTTTAATAACTCAAACAAAGGCAAGGCTAAAGCATTATTAATACCGTAAGGGACACCTAACCTAACATTACCTGTTGGTGTATCTTCACTGTCTTGTACCGATGCTCGCAAATCGTCTATTTGCCTAATCAATAAATGAGCTGACTTTAAAAATTTCTCGCCAGCATAAGTTAACTGCACACCTCTCTGCCCTTTATTCAATAACGATACACCAATATCATCCTCAAGTTTTTTTAAACTAATACTCATTGCTGAATGACTAATATGTACTTTTTCGCAAGCTTTACGAATATTACCGGTCTCTACCGCTGCAATAAAATATCTTAACTGCCTAATTTCCACACTACCCCCAAATAACCAACATCATCTAAATTCATTATCTTTTCGCACTACTCACTAACCAGCATGTCACGGTTAAAAATATTGTACAACTAGGTAAAAATAAACAATTAAATTACGTATATATCGCACTGTTGAGGTGATCATAATGCCTAGATAGCCGCAGTTTTATTGATATTTTAATAACAGTTTCAGTTACAGTTCTTAACCCTATCGTTGTCGTTGTTGATTTAACACCGCCAACAAAAGCTTTGCGATCCGGACATTAGTCACTCGAACTATAAAATATTGTATAGTTCGAGAAATACCAACGGTTAACCGTTAGAATCGTTAGTATCTATCGTGTCACAGCAATGTTTCCCTCCAATTAACGACCTAGGAACACTCAATGAATGACTTCTTTCAATACGCCGTATCCCGCTTAATGCCAGTATTTTGTGTAGTAGGCTTAACTTTTAGCGGTTTAGCAAACGCTCAAAATGATCACTGCATGGAAGTAACGCTCACAGGAACCTTAGGCGGCCCTGCCTTTCATAAAGATTTAGCAGGTAGTGGCACTTTAGTTAGATACGGCACTGTTGAAAGTGGCTGCAGTGATGTGTTTTTACAGTTTGATGCTGGTCGCGCCACGGGTATGCGTTTATCGCAGTTAGGCGTTGCTGCCAATAAAGTAGACGCAGTATTTATTACTCATTTGCACTCGGACCATACGGTTGGGCTGATTGATTTGCTGCAAACTCGCTGGCACTTTTTTGGCGGTCCCATGGACCTTATTTGTAGTGACGACATCACGGTTAAAGGAACCCACCCACGCGAGATGAGCTGTGGCAACTTCGGCAAAAATATTACCGCAGCGGCGGAAATTGCCGGCGAGATCGCCCAACGCAGCTCTGAGAGCAAAAAACGCGAATCTGCTGGGCCTACGTCAATGGTAAATTTTATGCCCGTAACATTGCCACTGCCTTCAACGCCTAGGGGCGTTTGGCAATCAGGTGATGTAGCCGTCTCCGCTATTGCTTCGACTCATATCGCAGGTCATCTTTCCTATCGCGTAGATACCCCAGCAGGCTCGGTCGTTATTGGCGGTGATGCCGGCAACGAAAAAGCGGCACCGCCCCGTGAAAGCTCTACTTCAGCCGGTGTTGAGCTGATTTCTAAAAATGCCGATGTATTGGTTCACTCCACTATTCACCCCAATTTCGGTCCAGACAATGGCAGTACTTTTCCAGCAAATATCTTCTATCGTCAAAGTAGCTCCACCGACCTAGGCGCACTAGCCAAACGTGCGGGGGTAAAAAACCTTATGTTGACCCACCTTATCCCTGTACTGGGCGCTGATTCTCACGGCATCTATCCGGTTCCAGGTGGAGCACTTAGCGAAGCTGACTACGAACAATCTGCCCGGGAAAGTGGTTACAAAGGAAAGGTTTATGTAGGTAAAGATTTAATGACTTTAAGGTTGCTAGAATCCGATCAATAAATTAATACCAGTAACAATGAGGCAAAGAATCATTCTTTAGCCGTCAAATTTAAAGCCAAGGTATAATTTATACCTTGGCTTTTTATTATCGACTTAAGCAAAAGTGCTCATCTTCTATTTTATGTATCGACCCCCTGTCGCTTATCATTTATGCTTATATTCAGGCCGTAACATAGGCAACAAAAACAGAGAGCACATTTATTATGAGAAGCCACAAAACTGAAATGAGCTTATTGGTCACTCCAGAAATGAGTAATTTCGGCGGCAAGATGCATGGCGGGGATTTACTTAAACTGCTCGATCAAGTCGCTTATACCTGCGCTATGCGCTACTGCGGTAATTATGTTGTGACACTATCAGTCGACAACGTCCTATTTAAAGAATCTATTTCTATTGGCGAGTTACTCTCATTACGTGCCGCAGTTAACTACACCGGCCGCACCTCAATGAAAATAGGCATCCAAGTCATTGCTGAAAATCTCGAACTTGGTACAGTTCGCCATACCAACAGCAGCTATTTTACGATGATTTCTGTCGATAAAAACGGAAAGCCTGTTCCAGTAACA
>CALBVI010000281.1 GCA_937969395.1 uncultured Spongiibacteraceae bacterium
ATGAACATAGCCTTTAGCAAGTAACTCTCTAATCAATAAAGACATACCGCCGGCAGCTTGAAAATGATTAACATCCGCTAAACCATTTGGATAAATACGGCATAACAACGGCACTGCCGACGACAAGTCAGCCATGTCTTGCCAATCAACTATCACACCAGCCGCACGAGCAATCGCAATAATATGAATCGCGTGATTGGTTGAGCCGCCGGTTGCCAATAAACCGACAATACCATTGACCACACTACGCTCATCAATGATGGATGCCAGCGACTGGTTATTAGCGGTTAACTCAACTAATTGCTCAACGGCGAAACGGGTTAATTGCTCTCGTAATGGCGTGCCCGGATTAACAAAAGAGCTACCAGGTAAATGTAGCCCCATAATTTCCATGAGCATTTGATTACTGTTGGCGGTGCCATAAAAGGTACAGGTACCTGGACTGTGATAGGAGTCGCTTTCTGCCTTTAGCAATTCAGCCCTACCGACTTTGCCCTCAGCATAAAGCTGTCTTACTCTTACTTTTTCAGCGTTTGATATACCGGTGGGCATTGGTCCAGCAGGAACAAAAACAGTGGGTAAATGACCAAAGGCTAACGCTCCAATTAACAAACCCGGAACGATTTTATCGCAAACACCTAAACACAAAACGCCATCAAACATATCGTGAGAGAGAGCAACGCTCGTCGCCATAGCAATAAGGTCACGGCTAAAGAGCGACAACTCCATACCATCACGGCCTTGAGTCACACCATCACACATTGCCGGAACACCACCAGCGAACTGTGCAACAGCCCCCGCATTGCGAGCAGCCTGCTTAATAATTTCTGGGTATTCTTGAAATGGCTGATGCGCCGAAAGCATGTCGTTATAGGAAGACACAATCGCTAAATTAGCTGATCGATCAACCGCCAGCACTGATTTATCTTCATCCTCACAGGCAGCATAGGCGTGAGCAACATTGCCACAAGACAACCGAGATCTGGAGACCCCTTGCTGCCTCGCTCCTTTGATCTTATCTAAGTAAGCTTCTCGTGAACCACGACTGCGCTCAATAATACGTTCTGTAACTTCAGCTACTTTTGGGTCAAGCATATCGATAATCACCTTAAATGGATTTCTAGTAGCAAACTAAGCGAAACCAGCCATTATAAATCATGAATTATGTAGTCCACATGCACTATAACGACGGTAGAAATATAACGTTAAAGAAGTATAGTTTTATAAATACGATCATTAACATATAAATAATAAAAATATCCTCCCGATACCGCTGGGAGGATTTATCCGAAAACCGGATAATGGAATGAGGACAACAGAGAAATCCTCAAAGGCAACTGGTCATGAAGGGAGTTAATAAAAAGAACTATCTAAGAACAAGCCCCTCAATCTAACTAAGTTAAACATTATCCCTACAAAAACAAAAATAACAACATTTAATTTAACTAAGTTACAAAAACATACGAATTTGGCCCGATATAAAGCCCGTTACACCAAGAAGCTTACTTGCTCTAATAAAAAAGACAGGAAGAATTGGAGGCTAGTCAGATATAGGGCCGCTATGAAACCTAAACTCTTGGTCAGGCTCATCAACTAACGATTGCTCAAGGTTTGCGTAGTATTCAACACGATCATCTATCGGATCTGGAGAATATTTTCTCGCCAGCGCTAAATACTCCTCAAAGTGACGCGCTTCTGACTTTAATAAGGATTCATAAAAACTCGCCAACTCCTCATCTAAATACGGCGCTAACTTGGCGAAACGCTCACATGAACGCGCTTCTATAAAAGCACCGATGATTAAGGTATCGATAAGTTTTTCTGGCTCATGCGTACGCATACCTTTACGCATACCAGCGGCGTACCTAGCTGCTGTCAATTGTACGTATTCGATGTTGCGCTTTTTCATAATCGCGATCACTTGCTCAAAGTGTCGCAACTCTTCTCTCGCCAACTTAGACATTTTCTTTAATAAATCATACTTATCAACATAGCGATAAATAAGGTTAATCGCTGTTGAGGCTGCCTTCTTTTCACAGTTAGCGTGATCAATCAGCATTAATTCGGGATTTGCTAGCGCATTTTCGACCCAGCGCTGCGGAGTCTCACCCTGCAAGAAGGATTTAATTGGATCTAATAGCTTATCGGTGGGCATGGACAGAACTTCTTTGTGATTGATATAGCAATTTTAGGTTTTACCCTACCCCCATTGCAAGCGATGACTTTATTCACACAACAAATCATGGCCAACGGTCTTATCGATAAGGCAAACGACCTACAACAAATAAGCTCGCCAATCTCATAGCAAGAGAATAAAAGACCACCTCCCGACATCTCCTCATTTGTTACACATTTACTACAAAGTAACTACAGAGTCATCAAGTAGACTAGTCACACAATCACTACTCCGGATTAAAACATGACACATAAAATCCTTTCGATACTCCCAACAGTTCTTATTAGCAGCCTTCTATTTGGTTGCGGCGGTTCTAGCAATGACTCTGCAGAGACTACCACTGCCGAAACTGAAGAAACTTCTACCAATGAAACCAGTGAAGTGACAACCGGTTCACTTGCTATCAATGAGATAGTCGCATCAGCAGCTGATGATGGATCAGACTGGATAGAGTTTTATGCGTTATCTGATATTGCGGACCTTTCCATATATACCATTGTTGATGACAACGAAGATCGCGAACCTCAAGCACTTCCTGCGATAGCATTATCCGCTGGTGATTTTATTGTTGTTCAAGCCATCGATGAAGACGATACGCCACCTGACGACCAAGATTATGTAACATTTAAGCTCGGTAGTGATGATGCAGTGACCCTGTACGAAAATGGCACACAAATCGATCAATTAGATTGGGAAGAAGGTGATGCTGAAGAGGGATACAGTTATGGCTTATTTGTAGACGGTACTGGTACCGCACAAACACTACTACCTACTGCCGGCACTGCCAATGAAGAAATAGTGGGTGACGTAGTAGTAACCGACACTATCACCAATAATGATGCAGAGCTGCGAATCAATGAAATTGTCGCTAAAGATGCCAGCGATGGCTACGACTGGATAGAGTTTTACGCATCAGGTGATGACTCAGTTTATCTCGGTGATTATTCAGTAGCTGACGAAGATGGCGAATTGTTTGCACTCCCCGCTCAAACCATAGCTGCTGGTGAACTCTACCGTGTTTACGCTAGTGGCGAAGATGTTGATGGCTTAGAAACCGTAGCGTTTAAGCTAGGCTCATCGGACGAGGTCAGCTTATTTTTAGACTCTGACCTTATAGACCAATTAAGCTGGGATAAAGGGGACGCATTAATAGGTAATAGCTACGGCCGCTACCCTGATGGCAGTGATGCAATTGCCACCTTAATCCCCACCCCAGTGGCGACGAATGAAATTGCAAACCATGGTCCGCTAGTCATTAATGAAGTAGTCGCCTCTCAGCTTGACGACAGTAACGACTGGTTTGAACTGTATAACAATAGCGATAGCGCCATTTTGCTGAGCGACTATCAAATTATAGATGCTAGCGATGATTTAGATCCAATCACCCTCCCCGACATCACCTTAGTCGCTGGCGATTTTATAATCATTTATGCCACTGATGAAGATCCTGGCAGTGACTACGTGCCCTTTAAATTAGGTAAAGAAGACGAGCTTACCCTAACCCTTAATGACGAAACCGTAGATTATATATCATGGCAAGAAAGTGATGTATCAGCAGGATACAGCTATGGCTTATCCACTGATGGCGGCTGGGCAAAGAATACATTGTCGCCTACGCAGGGAACCTCAAACGAACTACCAGCAGTCTATGACCAAGACGTTGTTGAATCTATTTACTTTGAGATTGATGAAGAGCAATGGCAAGACTTATTAGATAACGCTGCAGATGAGGAATATCACCTCACCTCTGTTACCTATAAAGATGTCACGTTAGATGAAGTCGCCATCAGAACCAAAGGCAACTCTAGCCTATCCTCTGTTATTCGCTCTGGCGGTGAACGCTTTAGCTTTAACATTGATGTTAACGAGTATGTAGACGGACAAAAATTATTGGGCATGAAAAAGTTCGTACTCAACAATATGTTTAACGACCCATCTTATATGCGCGAATATATCGCCTACGATTTACTGGAAGAAATGGGTGTAGCAACGCCGGAACACAGCTATGTAAACCTCTATGTTAATGATGAATTAAAAGGCCTGTATTTATTAGTCGAATTTGTAAACGGTGACTTCATTGAGAAGCACTTTAGCAATGCTGAAGGTGATCTATACAAGCCCGATGGTACCGGCAGCGACCTGCAGTGGATAGATGATGATTTTAGCAGCTATAGCGATGTTGAATTAAAAACCAATGAGGACACGTCTGATAACGGCGCGTTTATGAATTTCGTTTATGAAATGGAATTTGGCGATGGCGAAAGTGTTATCGACGTAGATTCGGTTCTGCGCTATATGTCTGTCAGCGTCGCACTATCAAACCTAGATAGCTATCACGGCTCCCTAGCCCACAACTACTACATCTATGAACAGGATAATGTGTTCTCAATGTTGCCCTGGGATTTAAATGAATCCTTTGGCTCATTTAGCATGGGCTGTAATCGTGCCGACATTCGCGAGCTATACATTGATGAACCTACCGATGGCGCTCTTGCCAACAAGCCATTGATTGCCGATGTATTTGCAAACACAGACAACCTAGACACTTACCATGGATACTTAAACGAGTTAATTGATGGACCACTATCCAGCGCTGAATTCGAAGCACGTGTCGACGCCATTGATGACCTTATCGATGAACATGTTGCCAATGACCCTACGGCGTTTTATTCGTTCTCAGAATTTGAACAAAACCAAACATCAACAGTTAGTGGTTTTTATGGGCTGACATCCTTTATTGAATACCGTGTTGCCAATATGAGCCAACAGCTAAGTGGTGCCATCGACGCCGCTGGCGACGGCAGTGGCTTCTGTAATTAAGTGGTGTAAATAGCAGTTCAACATAACTGAAGCCCTAAACTGCTATAGCTGAACGCCTGTTTGGCTGGCTTATCCTTTTCAATAAAGCCAGCCAAACAGTAACCACCACTAACCGAGCCGACTTAAACAATTAGTCGAGACAACAACCATGCTTAATGCACATATTGATGATCAATACTTAGCTGGGGAATATTTACATTTACCACCCGATGCCGAGCATTTAATAACGGCCGACAACACTCGCCATAAAATTCAAGTTACTGAGGCACTCGAAGGATTCCGAAGCCATCAATTGGCCGAACTCGACAAAGCCAATTTAATGAATAGAGTTGACGTTAAATTCATGCTTCCCATAGCATTTCT
>CALBVI010000282.1 GCA_937969395.1 uncultured Spongiibacteraceae bacterium
AGTATTCCCCAGCTCTGGTCTCAATTTAACAAACGGGTACATTTTTCGGGGTATTGCGATTAGCTTTAGATCCATCATTGGTAACCGCTCCATCTATATCAGGCATCTAGCCCTACCCAGCACCACGAGTGCATCGCAGCAGCCATTACCGTCACAATGAGCGGGTAACATCAATGCTATCTCCTATTGTATTCAGCTCACAAACAACTATAATTTGTGTCACGTGACACAAAGAGACTGCCATGAACCTCCCCTACTGCTCTGCAACAACAGTCGATCAAGCCCTGCTAGCGCTTATGCAACCATTAAACCCTGCGGCAAAGGCTGACTACATCACCTATCTGAGATTCAAAGGTATGCGTAGCGCTACTATAGCTAACAACATAAACATTCCTAGCTACGAGGTTCGTAAGCTGTTGCGGATAGGAACTAAGCTAAGCAATGAGGTAAAACAGCTATTACATAAAGCACACATAACACTTGGGCATGCGAGGGTTATTGCTGGTATGCCAGTCACGGAACAAGAAACTATTGCTCGTAAAGTCATTTCACAAAAAATCAGTGTACGAGCACTTGAAGATTATAAAAGAGGCTCATCGAAGCGGCTAGATAGTGAAACAGCCAAGTATTATCAACGTTTATCACAAACCGCTAGCGAAATAACAGGGCATCCATTAACCATTACCCCATCAACAGCAAATAAACATGCGGGGATTATTAGTATTAAATATAGCGACCTAGATAGCTTTGATAGTGTTTTTGATCGACTGGGGATATCGCTGGATAATTACTAGTGTCTCCTTGGGAGACACTAGTAATTATAAAAGCGCATTTTGTGAAGAAAAGCCGATAGGCTTAAGCTGGGTATTATTTTCAGCGAGTATGCGCTGAATGATAGCAGTGCGAAGAATTGCGCTTCGATCTGTTTTTACGCCCTCTTCATCGTCAACAAGCTCTATTGCTTGCTGAATACTCATCAGTTGCTCATTGGTAAATGATAAAGGGATCTGCTGAGTAGTACCTGGAGTGATAAACTCTTCAGCGACTAAGTTGGCATAATCAGGCCGTTTTAATAAAGCAGTTAATGCTTCGCGCACCCATAATGATCGCTGTTTGCGATTATAACCACCTTGCTCAAGTAGTTTAGCAACCGCACTTAACATTTTTTCAGGTGCTCTAATACTGACTTGAACTAAACGCTCCTTGGCAGGCAACGCAAACTTAGTGCTCATCCATTTCTCCAACCTGCAGTAATAGTTGATTCAACGCATCACTAGCTTCCTGTAGTGTTTTAATCTCACTATTAGCTAAATCCTTGATACCTAATTCTTTTGTCGCTGCTTTAATAATACGCTCAATAGCAACGGGGTTAGTCTTAGCCGCTAGCTTAATCAATGGCTTACTGGCTTGAACTTTTACCGTTGGGGGGTTTAGCTTAGTCATGAGTTGCGTTTTCGTTAACTGCGCTAACATTGCCGCTTTCTTTAAATCAGTAATCCTATTATCTCGAATGGCCTCCAATAGCTGTGGGTGCTTATAAACCAACACCGCTTTATAGCGTTGTGCAACAGCTTTGCTTTTACCAATAATCTTAGCCAATGCACGAACAGATACTTTGTTAATACCTTGATGATTGGCTGCGATTCTTTTTACCTGCTCTAGACGTTCAAATAACGACATATCTGTGCGCTGTGTATTTTCGTCCCATTGATAGCTATCAATGGTTTTTCTTTCTATTTGTTCATCTTTTATCAATGCAGCAATACTAGGCTCTGAAAGTAAAATATGAGTCAACCACCTACGTTCGCCAGCAATAAGCTGAAAGCTGGAGTCTTTTTTAATCACCGTAATTGGATTGAGCAAACGATCTGCTGATCTCAGTGACGCAGCAAATTCTAATAAATCACAGAAATCAGTTAGGGCTTTACCTGACAGTGAAAATTGTTGGCTGACCTCTTTTATGTAATTTTCTTGCCAATCTATATCTGATTGTTCTGTTAACCATTGTTTATCGATGGGTTTATGCGCAACGATAGCTTTCAGTTCACTGCTGCTTAAAGCCAATTTGCGGGGATTCAATGGGTCTGGGTTGATATAGTCCGTCGGGATATATTTACTCAGTACTTTTTTCTCTTGATTAAAGTTACTCGCCTGGTCGCTCATTGAGCTTATCCAAGTTTGAGCGCTGGTCGAAGCTTCATTAGATTTAATAGTGCCTGTGCCAGCTCTTCTGGCAGTACCAAATGCTTTCTTTTTTGTATCAACCATGGTGTTACCCTCTAGCAATGTCCCCCTAGGAGACACTATATATGTTTACCGTCTCCCAAGGAGACACTCAACCAAATATGCTGTTCATAACAAAGCGCCCAACGCTCTCACTGTGTTTTCGAGCGGGGTGTGATGAAGTGATTTGATAAATCGACTTGGGGCTTATGCCTTTAATGTCTCGCTCGGGGAAAGCGGTAGATTGTGGCAGGTAAATATCTTCGGGAAACATAATCGTACTCATTTCATTATGAAGATAAGCCAGCGTTGTTTTATGTAGATTGGTATTCATGCGAACTTTATTTGGACATAGGCCAATCAGTGATAATTGATCCTCGTCATCGCGCCCAAAATTTTCAGCCTGTATAACTTGCAACATAGAATTAATACCTTGCAAGCTTTTATCTTCCGGCTCAAATGGAATGACAACGTGAGTAGCTGCTCGCACGGCAGCTCTGAAAATGGGATTTCGACTTGGACCGGTATCTAAAATAATTAATTTATAAGCTTCGCTTACTTCCGGCAAATGTAGAAACTCGCCTAGACGATGGACAATTTCAGTTGCTATTTTGCCACTGGCATTGTCATAAACGGTATTAACTTGCTCCAATAAAGCGGGGTGGCCGACCATGATATCAACAGCATTAGCGTAACCTGCAGCTTTGTTCATATAAGTTTGGTGTGGTAAAACCCCTTTACCAAAAAAGATATCCGCGATAGTTGAACGTTCTTCCAAAGAAGGGTCGCCGTCGTAATCTGGATGGCGAGGTGGTAATTGACCACCATTGGCTTGAGCTTGAGCTTCCATACCCACCCAAAAGTCTGAGCTGTTACATTGCATATCAAGATCAACAACTAAAACATCGCCCTCACCATGAATAGCAAAATACTCCGCAATAATACTTGCTACTGTTGTTTTACCAACACCACCTTTTTGATTCAAGACCGCTAATATATGGGAATTGTAATTAAAAGTGTCCATAATCTACCTTCAATAATATACAGTAAGTAATATACATATATTAAAGCATTAAACTTATCGATATGCTATGGCAGATAAAATTGCAGCTTATGGTTTATTAAGGACAGAAAAAGTTAAATCAAACTATCCTAAAATGTACATTTGAAAGCGTTAAAAAGGCGTATCACAAAAGCGTTTTTTCCTTTTTTGTACACCTAAAATCAAGGTAAATCATATGAAAAAGGCTATTTATTAAATGAATTCGCAACTAACTTTTTTTGTACATCAATAACTAACCATTTTTAGTGTTTTTTTGAATGAAATATATACACCTCACATAACATACTAACTAATTAGCTTATTTTATTAACGATTATCTTGTTTTACTTGTTGTCTTGTTTACCTGTTATCTTGTTATCTTGTTTTATAAATCAGCTAAGCTATTGATAAATAAGATAAAATTGACAAATAAAAAGACAAAAAAAGTAGTTGGCTGTACACTTTGAGATCTTATGTGTACGTTTTAAGCTTTTACTAGTACAGAAAAAGCTTTCCTGTGTACTTTTCGGGTTTCTATATGTACGATTTAATCAATTATCTGTACAAATAGAGCTTATAGGCGTACTTTATAGGTCTTCATATGTACATTTTAAGTCAGTTCTTGCTTTTTATATGTACAAAAAAAGTGATTTGAGGGTAGTAGTGTTGAGCAATAATTCTTTTGATTCGATCAATAACGATAATAAAAAACAGACTTACTTAAAGCCGTTAACATTAGGAGAGGGCGTTGAAGCAATACACGGCATTACGATCTCCAAATCAAATAAAATCATCGAAGCTCAAAATAGATTAAATACACGAGAACAGAAGGTATTAGCGGCATGTTTAGCCCTAATCAACCCGTTGGGAGAATACCCTAATGGTATAACCGTTGAGTTAACAGATCAGCAGCTAGAAGGCTTAACAGGGATAAAAAAGAAAAACCTTTATGACTTTATAGAAAAAGCCGCAAAGAATTATCACTCGATACCGATTGAGACCCCTGGCAAGAAAAAGGGCACTGTGGATTATATTAATATTGCTCATCGCTCTACTTATGATCCGGATGAACGCAAGTTCACCATTACCTTCCATTCGGAAATGGAAGAACACCTTATAGAGTTAGTTCGTTATACCCGCTACGAGCTACAGTATTTAGTCAAATTGAGCACTAAGTATGCAATGCGTTTATATGAACTAATTTGCATGACCTATAACTTAAAAAAAGGTGGTGTGCAGTACTGGCGGGTGCCACTTGAAGATTTATACTTTCCATTAGGCTTAACGGATATAACCGGTAAAGCAGAAGTACAATCTTATCTTGATAGCTATTCTTCTTTCCGTCGTCGTGTGTTGGAACCGAGCATCGCTCAAATTAATAAGAAAACAAATTTTAGATTGCACTATGGCACGTACAAAAGAGGAAAGGTGATTGCTGGCATAACCTTTCAAATCGCTAGGCAGTCAGTGCCAGAAGCTTTGATAATAGACGAGCAGGGTAGCTTAGAAGAGCAGCTGATTGTCTTAGGTATTGCCAATACAACAGTAAAACGTTGGATTGATCGTCATGGTCGAGAACGCATTCAATCGAATTTGCGCATTTATCAAAATAGAATTGAATTAGGGCAGTCGATTTCAAACCCCGCCGCTTATTTAAACTTTTTGGTAACTAACAATGTGTCGCAATTACCTGATGTTGCTAATCCTTATTCAGTG
>CALBVI010000283.1 GCA_937969395.1 uncultured Spongiibacteraceae bacterium
AAAGCCAGCATTAACGTTAATGCTGGCTTTTTATTGTATGGGAATGACTAGGCTTATTGAGCAACTTTTACGCGTATTTTATTTTTTGCTAAGCGCGTTTCATGCAGGCCAGATATAGCCAGTTTAGCCTCGCTTTCATGGGGCATTTCAATAAATCCAAAGCCTTTGGATTTTCCAGTTTGTTGATCTAGGACTAAGTCACAGGCTGTGACTGTGCCGTGTTCAGAGAATAGGGCATGAAGCTCTTTCTCAGTGGTTGTACGAGAAAGATTGCGAACTAAGATTTTCATAATATGCCATTGGTCTGTTATTACAAATTGGATTGTCTCATATATTTTAAATACGCCAAGTTATTTTACCTATTTGCTCAAAATAACTTGTGGTGGTGACAAAGATTGTTTAAGTGGGGAGTGCTGACAGGGATCAGTTGTACTGTTGTTAGCCTTCAATAAAGGTGTTCAGAAAATCAAGTTAGCGTTCAAACTTGAGAATATGGCCCTTAAATTCCTTATCGAGGTAGTCAGTGTGATTAGGCTTGTGATGTGATGAGCTAAATCCGTGCTCTATCATTTGGGTGCTTAATTTACTTTTTCGACCTCGGCCGGGGTCAACAATAATAACCTCGCATTTAGGTTTGGAGTGCTGCTCAATGAAGTTGGCCAATAGCTTAATATGTTCGTCTTCATAAAGCAGATCGCTGCCTATGATTAAATCAAACAGCCCCAGGCTATCATTGTTAGCGGCCCAGTCAGTTTGTTCGAATGTGATTGCATTATCGTTATTGAGTAATGCATTCCTTTGTAAAAATCTTTGCGCTTCAGGGTGATAGTCTGTTGCTGTTATATCGGCAGCTTGTTTGTTCAATAACAAGCTTGAGAGGGCCATGCCGCAGCCAACTTCTAATATACGTTTTGATGTGGTCTCATAGTTATCAATGAAATGAGCAAGCACTAGGCTGGAAGGCCAAATGATGCCAAATAAGGGCCAGGTAGCTGAGGATATACCAAGCTTTTCAGCAATGCCTGTGGGGTCATCAAACTCTTGGTTATTACGTAAAGTGCAGAGATGAATGTCAGTTTTACCGAACTCGACGGTTTGGTAGCTTAATCGCAGGTCTGTCATGTGGCTGTCTCAAAAATGAGCGCAAAGCCAGCTATCGAAGATAAGTGACAGAACGAGAGGTTTACCTAGAGTATAGCACTTGAGTTAAAAGGCAATGTATATAAAAGATACATGAGTTATGAATAGTTGTTTAGTGGTGATTATGCGAAGTTGCTCGTCATTTTGTTTGTGGCTTGCAAGCTTCGCTTGATAGTTGGTAATTTAAGACAGTGTTTGTCTGTCGAGAATATTGCGAATTCTCAAATACTCATCTTCGGCTTCAGGCAAGAAAACGAGTTTATAAAAAAAGCGTTCGTTAACGGTATAGACATTACCGATACTTTTTTCATGTTGGTGTGTTGAGTGGGTGTAGCTCATTTCTAAATGAATTACTCGTGTATTAATCGGTATTTCAAAGCCGGCACCGTCTAGGGTTTTTTTCTGTTTTACTTCTTTAATGCTGTAAGTAGAAACTTCTGCAATAAGACTAAGATTGATGCGGAAATTACTAGTGACAGGGGCTAAATATTGGATGTCCATGTCTTTATGTTGGACATAAGCTGCTGGGTTTTTTTTAACTTCGATGAACATTGCTTCGCTCCGAAAGTGTTATTTTTAAAGTGGGCTAAAATTTCTCTGTATTTATAGTATGTACGTGTTTATGTGCTTGTCGGTTCTAATGTTGTTGCTAATGATACGATGTATTTGGGATCTTCTTGGCTTAATTCGTTTTCGCCACCATGTTCTATAACAAGCTGAAATTGTTGCTGGGCTTCAGTGGCTCTATCTGCTTCAAATAAGCACTTGGCTAGCCGTAAATGAATGCTAGGGTTGCCGAATGCTTTTGGGCAATGCAGCGCTGAATTGAGTGATTCTATACCTTGTTCAAAGTTTTTCTGTGAGAAATAGACATCCCCCAAAGCAGTTAATACCCAGCCGGCTTCTTCCCATTGGGTCTGTGGCTTGGGCAGCATTGTCCAAGCTAAATAAAAACGGCGTAAAGCAGTTTTACTGTCGCCATCATCGAATAGTTGATAGCCGTGTTGACAGAGCTTGCGGATTTTTTCCGTAAGGTCTTGGTCGAGTACAGATTCTGTTGGTGAAGGATTAACCATTGCTATTCTTTTTTACGTCTCAATCGCTAAATTACTGTTCAGCTTAGTTGTGTAGGCTTACTGTCTGGGTGTCGCTCTGGCCTGACTTAGTCGTCTATATTTATTAATAGCCTATATTTGTAGCCTAGTGCTGCCGTACAGTTTAACGCCATGTTGTTATTTCTAAAAGGCCAGTAAAGAAATATTAACGGAGTGTTGGTCATAGCTTGTAACCATCCTACAATAGGCGAATATTATACCTTGGCTGTGTTACTTACGCCCAATAAAGCATGATGAGAAATGATGAATGATTTATTACAGCTGATCAATCAGCCAGACAGCTTAATGCTAGTGTCACTGGGGCTGGTCATAGGCTTGGTTATTGGTGCGTTGATCGCGGTATTTAGCAGTCGAGTTAAATACCAGCAGCTAAAATCGAAGCATGAGCAATCTTTGCTTGAGGCGGATAGGCGATTATCCGGGCTTCGAGAGCGTAAATTAGTGCTTGAAACTCAGCAACAAGCACTGAGTAATCAGATAACTTCACTGCAGGCTGCGGCCCGTAGTGAGCGTCAGCTGTACGATCAGCGGCTGTCTGAACAGCAGCAGCTGCTATCGGTTAAAGGTGCTCAGGTTGCGGCATTGAAAAAAGAATTAGAGCTTCAGCAAGAGATTGTCGCCGATAAAATAAAGACCTTAGATCAGACAAGGCAGCAATTAAGTAAGGACTTTGAGCTATTAGCTAATCGGATTTTTGATGAGAAAAGCGAGCGCTTTAGCCAAAATAGCAAATCGACTATCGATACTGCGCTTAGCCCGTTGCGTGAACAGTTAAAAGACTTTAAGCAAAAGGTTGAAGATGTTTACGATAAAGACAGTAAGGAGCGCGTCTCTTTAATTGCTGAGTTAGGTCAGCTAAAACAGCTTAATCAGCAAATGAGTGCAGATGCATTAAGTTTGACCAATGCGCTAAAGGGCGATAATAAAACGCAGGGCAATTGGGGAGAGGTGATTCTCGAGCGAGTATTAGAAGAATCCGGTCTCACTAAAGGCAGAGAGTACGACACGCAAGTCAGCTTCAAATCCGACTCCGGTCGCAGTCAGCCTGATGTGATAATACGTCTACCTGAGAATAAAGATTTAATCATTGACTCTAAAGTGTCACTACTTCATTACGAACGTTACTGTAAAAGTGTCGATAACATTGAAAAAGATCAGGCGTTAAAAGAGCATGTGACATCTG
>CALBVI010000284.1 GCA_937969395.1 uncultured Spongiibacteraceae bacterium
CAGTTAATGCACGTGATCGTATCGGCAACGGCCCTTGGTATAACTCTGATGGTGTACCTATCGCTATTGATAACGCAGACCTACACGGCGATGCAGCGTTCTTGAATAAAGCCACAGCACTGAGTGAACGAGGTGAAACTATTAACACCCGTGGTGACGCTACTAACCGTCATGACGTATTGACCGGCTCTGATATGAAAGGCATGGCTATAAGTTCCGATACAGATACAAGCTGTAATAACTGGACCAGCAACAAAGAAGACGGCAGCGCATTAATCGGCCACTTTGACCGCGCTGGTGGCGGAACAAATCCAGAGTCTTGGAACTCAGCTCACCCGACAAAAGGCTGCAGCCAAGAGAATCTTCAAGCTACAGGTGGCGACGGCTTATTTTATTGCTTTGCTATCGAAAAATAAGATTGAAGAATAATACTCTAAACGCTTTTTAATCCCTTTTTATACCCTCCGTTCTGTAAGAGGCTAGCCTCTTACAGAACAACCCCCTCCTCTCCTTATCCATATCCATATCCATAATAGTTGCAACAAAACCCCGCTTTAACACTAGCCTTTTCATACTTGCTTGATCTATGATCAAACGATAATTGCTGCCAATAAATTCAATCAATTCTGCTCAGCCAGTACTGCACCGAGTATTTATGAATAAAATTAACCCAAAGAAATTGCTCAACAGCAAATGGACGGCAACGAAACCAACGAACAAAGAAAAACACTTCCTTGTCGCGGATATTGAATTCGATGAAGACGATGTCGTTATTGCGTGCTGTATCGAAGCCGTCATGTCAAAGCGTTCTATTTCAATTAACTGGCACGATTTAAAGAATGACGACCACTGGATTCATGGCTGGAAATAATTAAACATCAAGTGAAAAAACTCATAACCAATCTCAGCCAATAGTCTAAATAACGATAAGCCCCTACTAGAGAATAAGGCATCATGAACAACAATGAATTCAAAGCCTATGTAGTTAATGAAGAGGATCACACGTTTTCAGCTGAGGTTACAAATAAAAAACTTAGCGATCTTCCCCAAGGTGAACTCTTGGTAAAGGTTCATTATTCCTCACTCAATTACAAAGATGCTCTTTCTGCTACGGGAAATAAAGGCGTCACCAGAAACTACCCACACACACCAGGGATTGATGCCGTCGGCACCGTCGTAACATCAGATAACAGTCTGTTTAATAGCGGTGATAAGGTTATCGTCACCAGTTTCGACCTCGGTATGAATACCGACGGAGGATTTGCTCAATACATACGAGTGCCCTCTCAATGGGCAATAAAATTACCCGAACAATTATCAATGAAAGAAGCCATGATCTATGGCACTGCAGGCTTAACCGCAGGTATCTCAGTGCTGCGATTAATAGAATTAGTTAAACCCGATGATGGCGACATTATTGTTTCGGGAGCTACTGGCGGTGTTGGTGCCCTGAGTATTTCCATCCTCAGTAGATTAGGCTATTCAATCACTGCCGTTACAGCGAAAGCGTCAGAAAAAGATTACTTAATCAATCTTGGTGCAAAAGAAATACTACTAAGAAAAGAACTTGAACAAGCAGACAAAAAGCCATTATTAAAGCCCTTATATGCAGGCGCTATTGATACTGTCGGCGGTATAATTTTGGACAACATCATCAAGTCCATCAAACCCAACGGAGCAGTATGTTGTTGTGGCAATGTATCATCACCCACCTTATCACTGACTGTTTTTCCTTTTATCTTACGGGGCATAGCGCTTATCGGTATTGATTCCCAAAACTATCCAATGACAAATAGAGAAAAGGTGTGGAATGAATTAGCGTCAAACTGGAAACCAAGCACACTGCTCCAGACGTTCAATGAAATTGCCCTAGAAGATGTACAGGAAAAAATCACCTTAATGCTTGAAGGTAAATTAAAAGGCAGAACAATTATCAATTTGGATAAGTAACGGACTTGTTATACATTGATTATTGGTAATCAATAATCATGATCACGGAAAAGAATTTTAATAAGGATCACAGAGACTCTATATAACTTATATATCAGCCACTATTAAAAACGCTAACCGTTAAACTAAACATTCAGAATATTATGACGGCAAACACCGAGATAATGGATAAACTATTCATTTTAGGAATAACATAGGTGACAAATCCAACTGACCTAACACGTCTTTTAGAAGGCGCACTAAAGGATCTAAACTGTTCTGGAGCATTATGCGGCCTGAATATTAACGGGAAACTATCTACCCATTCTGCCGGTTCAATCTCAAAGGAAGAGCAGAATAAAGCATTCTACATATACAGCATCTCAAAGACATTTACCGCCACAGCTGTATTACTACTGTGCGAAACAAAGGGAGATTTTCTCGATAAGCCATTCTCATACTTTTTTCCCAATACAACCATCCCACCGTTAGTAACAGTTAGACAGCTGCTAAATCATACCGGTGGATTATCAGATTATTTTTCAAAAGAATATCAACAAGCTGTTAGCAGCTATCCGGAAAAGCCTTGGCCCTATGAGCAACTTATGAAAGTGGGCTTGCAACATACACCTCTTTTTGAAGCCGGACAGGGCTGGTCTTATTCTAATCCAGGCTACGGGCTTTTGAAGGAGCTGATTGAGAAAATTTCGGGACAGGACTACTACGCCTTTATTGAACAAAACATTCTAATCCCAATAGGCCTTAAGGAAACCCGCCCCTTTCTTGAAGCTGACCAAGAATTACAGCTCTTGGCAGGTAATGATCCCTCCATAGAAGGCGACTTTCGCGAAAGGTACTCACCTGGTTGGATAATAACAGGCTGCTTTATATCCACGGTATGCGATGTGCTTAAGTTTTACCATGGACTGTTCTCAGGGAAGTTATTAAACAGTGCCTCTCTGCAGCAAATG
>CALBVI010000285.1 GCA_937969395.1 uncultured Spongiibacteraceae bacterium
TATCGACAAAAATACGTAAAACCACATCGCGACCAGACATAGTCGAAAATTTGTCTTCAACGAATTCTAAATCACCTGCAACCAGGGCAAAAAGATAAGCCGGTTTTTTAAATGGGTCATCCCATCTAGCCCAATGATTACCATCCGAATTAACACCAGAGGCCACATTATTACCATTCGATAACAACACCGGGTATCTCGCTTTATCAGCAAGCAATGTCACGGAAAAAACTGACATCACATCGGGACGATCTAAATAGTAAGTAATTTTTCTAAAACCTTCCGCTTCGCACTGGGTACAAAACATGGTTCTAGATTTATAAAGCCCCTCTAGAGACGTATTCTCTTGCGGCTTAATCTCTACCTCTGTCTGCAACTCAAAGCTATCAGGAACATCTTTAATTGATAAACAATCATCACCCACCTCGTATGCGGACGTCGACAGCACCACATCATCAATTGAAATAGACGTTAACAGTAAGTCTTGTCCATGTAATATTAAGTCGGCTGGTTTGCTAGTACATTCGGGATTCCGACGTACTGTAAGCCGTGAGACCACTAAAGTTTTGTCTTCAGTTAAAGTAAAGTGAAGATTGGTCTCATCGATCAGGAACTCCGGCACTTGATAATCTTTTAAAAAAATTGCTTGCGGCTGTGCATCGTGCATTAAATCAACTCCAATACCATAGGATTAAATTAGACAGAAAGGCTAACTGAATAACCGCCAAATTTTCGAATGTTAATTACGCCGGTATCTAAGATTAAATACTGGCCCTTAATACCCATTAATTTTCCACTAATCACCGGCTGCTTATCAAAATTAAATGACGTCACCTTCGTTGGAAATTCCAGAACGGGGTAATCTATTTCCAACTGCGAAGCATCCGTTATCAGTTGAATAGCTTGCAAACCAAAACGTTCTTGCAGCTGCCTGATACCGTCGTCAACCAATGTTATTAAACGGTCTCGCTCAGCGAGTAAATCAATGTGCTCGACTTCACCTTTGAGCATTTTTCGCCAGTTCGTTTTATCCGCAACATGCTCTTTAAATAAAACTTCAACTAGACCTGATTGCTGCCTAGTACTAACTCTAAAAATGGGTAATGCCTGAACTGCACCTTGGTCCAGCCAACGAGTAGGTATTTGATTACCCCGGGTAATGCCAATTTTCACACCAGATGAATTAGCCAAATAGACAAAATGATCCGTCATACAATAAGTATCTGCCCACTCTGATTCACGACAAGTACCCGCATCATAGTGGCATTTTTCAGGACTCATCATACAGCGGTCACACTGTGCCAAGGATTGAAAACAAGGATAACAATAACCTTGGTTAAAACTCTTTTTTGTTTTACGACCACAGTGCTGACAATTAATTAAACCTGTGTAGGTTAAAGTAATATCTTTACCTAGTAGCGCATTAAGAGGAATTAACTCATCACCAATAGGCAGCTGATACTCAACCTTAGCCGCCAAATGAGTCTGCATTTTTTTTAGTTGTCCGGTGACATTAATCGATGTCAAAATTCTTCCTCTTACTTCTACTAAATTGGCTTTACTGTTAATTGCTCAAACCCTATGGCTAAGCAGATTATAAATAGCATTTAATGCCACTTTAACGACTGTTCTTTATTAGGATCAACGGTATCATCGTCGCACATTTCACCATCGGCTTTACTGCCCCTGTCGATGTAGCCAACGCGATCAGTCTCATCAACATATTTTTGTTCATAGCTAATCACCGCTTCCATGCAAAGTTCTTTTTGCTCTTGTGAGAGCACCCGACCATCAGGCCATTTTCCAATTTCAATCGCTCGCTTCAATGCCTTATAAATATCAGGTGTTATATTGCTAATTAATTTTTCAAAATCCATACCGACCTCTTCAAACATTCATTCAATTCAACCATCGAATGGTTACTCTGCGTTACTGCGCCGTGATATTAACCCCATGCCTAGCCCTAGTAACATACCTATCACTAGGCCGCCAACATGAGCTGCGTTAGCGACAGCTCCCAGCCCCATTAACTCGGTAAAACCCAACATACAGACAACCAACCAAATCAACATAAAATTGATAACACCTTGGGGAATCTGCAAAGATCGACTAGGGCATATAAACCCCCAAACCCAAGCGTAACCCAACAGGCCATAAATAACGCCTGACATACCCCCAAACAAATTGTCACTGGAAAAAATATATTGAGTTACATTGGAGCCCATCGCCATTAGCACGATAGTGATTAAGGTATTGCCACTACCCATATTTTTTTCAAAACGTCGACCTAAATCCCACAGCCACAAAGTATTGAAAACAATATGAGCAAGACTAAAATGTAAAAATATCGGTGTTATTAAACGCCAGTACTGACCGGTAGGAATAAATGATTCCAACTTGCCATTAACTCGCTCAAAATCAAAAAAAGTAAGCAATCTCACCAGATTATAATTGTCATCATAAGCGACCATAAAAAAACCAAGAATACTCAATATTGAAAATATGAGGGTAACCGGTATACGTCTAAACTCACTCATTGACAATAAGGGATTTGGCGACGGTGTATGCTCTATTGTTGCAACCGTCAAATCACCAGTTTTAAAGCGCTGGTAAGCGAGTGCCACTTGTTTCGCATCACTCTCAGAACCCACTAACAATAACTGCTCGCCATTATTATTGACAATTTGATGTGGCATTTTTTGCTGCCATAAATAGCGACTAAAATCTTGTAGATTCTCATCAACAGACGTTTTTATTACAACAAACTCAGCCATAGAATTTTATATAATCGTTATTCAATTTTAATCACAATAAAAAAGTGCTTACACCATTGTAAACACCACCATTTATGAAATCAGTTATTTATATTAATGAAGTGCTGGTAAATAAAGATACTGTAAATATCATTCCCCCAAACGAGTCCCCCAACCTAATTTGTCACGACAACTAGCATA
>CALBVI010000286.1 GCA_937969395.1 uncultured Spongiibacteraceae bacterium
TCGGGGTAAATCTACTCGCAAGAACCCTCGGTGATGAGAACACCCTAGAAAAAATTATTACCTTGATTCGTAACCAACCCGAAAGCGCACCATTTTTATGGTTCGAAATACCCGAAGTCGGTGTTTATCAATATTTAGATAGCTACAGAACTTTTTGCCAAGCACTAAAGCCATTAGGCTGTAAGCTAGGTATCGAGCATGTTGGAAGAGATATTGCTCACATTGGTAAGCTGTATGATTTAGGGCTAGATTACTTAAAAATCGATGCAAGTCTCTGCACCACAGTACATCGCAACCAAGGTAATCAAGCTTTTATTCGCGGACTTTGTACCATTGCGCACTCTATAGGCCTCCTCGCGATCGCTGAGGGAATAAGTGAGCAACCAGCATGGGATTGTTTATTGGAACTAGGAATTGATGGCGGTACCGGCGCTTTTTTCTCTGAATAAAAAAGAATACTGTGAAATCGTATATCGGCGACTATGGATCAATAGCTATAAAAGAAAGTTTTTGGACATAGCAGTAATTCATTATCATCTGCTACCTCATTTTTTCTACATGCAATTAACACTAGGAAAAAGGAAAAAATAGAGTCTGGATTAGCGCCTTTATTTATTACCTTTTCAACCCCTGAACACATCCCGTCAAACCAGGGTATGGTGCAAGCACTATTGCTAGAGGTGTTTGCACACATAACTCGGTACACCGCCCCTTATTATTAAAGCGTCGTCGAAATGACTCTCTATCTAATAAATCTAACAATCTAGGCACGATTCCACCGGCAATATAAATACCATCACCAGCCCTCATCATTAATGCTAAATCACCGGCAGTGGAAGCCAAGATATTGAAAAAATCATTTACCGCCTTCAAACAATCACTATCACCACTAAAAGCACCTTCAGTAACTTCCGGTGCAGTTAGTATTTTATCTTCTCCCTTTAAGCAGCAATTTGCCCAATGCAAATTCGACAACCCCATACCTGACAATAACCGTTCAACGGAAATTCGATCATGCCGAGACCACAGCTGCTTAAGCAATTCTATTTCATGCGAATCAGTTGGAGAAAAATCAATATGCCCTCCCTCTGACACAATCACATTACCCTCAGGCATCATTGCAGACATACCCAATCCAGTACCCGGCCCTATAACAGCTCTGGTACGGCCACCTTCAGGCCTTGCTGGACCAAGCCACAATAATTCAGATTCCAACAGGCCATCAAGCGCTAAAGCTTGAGCTGTGAAATCATTAATGATTGAGACCTCGACACCCAGTGACTCTTGTAACTTAGCATGACTGAAAGCCCAATGATTATTTGGCATATCAACCCAATCAGAAACAATTGGGGCAGCAATCGCAAGACACATTTTTTCTACGCAGACGATATCGTTACGCTTCATATATGAACGTATTGCGTCAATTAATGATGAGAAATCAGAACAGGAAAGAACGTCAACGCTACGTAGCTCAATACTTCCATGAACGACATAGGCAAAGCGGGCATTTGTACCGCCAATATCAGCCACAATACTTACAGGTTTAGTCATGTCCACTCTTATTATTACAACCAATATTATTAAAGTTAAAATGGGTGCCGTATTATTAATTAAACACGGCAATGCCACAACTTATCATCAATACTGTTTTACATGGCTTGATATTTTCTTGATTAATATTCCTAGCTTAGCGTGTCGCCAACCTTCACAATCTTCATGGTATTAGTGCCGCCATGTACATTTTTAAAGTCGCCTTTAGAGATAATCACCCAATCACCTTTTGCAACTTCACCGCGATCAAGCAATTCATCAATAACATTTTGATTAACATCCGCCGCAGGAACACCAGCAATATTATACGTGACAGGGACAACGCCTCTATAGATTGCAACTCGACTTTCTGTTTCAACACTGCGAGTAAATGCAAACACCGGAATGCGCGAACTAATACGAGACATTAACAAAGGTGTATTACCTGTCTCTGTCATACAAATAATAGCTGTCACACCGGATAAGTGATTGGCCGTATACATTGCAGCCATAGCAATTGATTCATCTGCCGCGCCAAAATTTTCATGTAGGCGGTGTTCCGATTGATGAGATTGCGGGTGGCATTCTGCGCCCATAATAATACGGTCCATCGCTTCAACCGCTTCCACAGGAAAATCACCAGCAGCTGTCTCTCCCGATAACATCACCGCGTCAGTACCATCAAGCACTGCGTTAGCAACATCAAAAACTTCAGCACGCGTCGGTAATGGGCTATCAATCATTGATTCCATCATCTGCGTTGCGGTGATTACAACTTTTTGTAATTCGCGAGAACGGCTAATCAAATGTTTCTGCACCGCGATTAATGCGGCATCACCAATCTCAACACCTAGGTCGCCGCGAGCAACCATAACAACGTCGCTGGCTAAAATAAGACTATCGAGTAAATCATTATCAGCTACTGCTTCAGCACGTTCTATTTTTGAAACAATGCCGACATCGGAGCTTAACTCAACACCTTCTTTATCTGCCTTAGCTCGACGAGCAAAAGCAAAAACATTTCGCGCTTCATTCAAGTCATCTGGGCTGCGCACAAAAGAAACCGCTAAAAAATCTACACCGATTTCCGCAGCCAATTCAATATCACGATAATCTTTTTTAGTTAGAGCGCCTGCAGATAAACCGCCACCTTCGCGATTAATACCTTTATTATTGGAAAGCTTACCGGCAACAATCACTTTTGTTTCTATACAAGAACCAATAACATTCTCAACCTGTAATACCACTCGACCATCATCGAGCAATAACTTATCACCTATCGCAACTTCTTCAGGCAAACGCTGGTAATCTAAACCAACTTGCTGCTTATCACCTGCAGTCTTATCGA
>CALBVI010000287.1 GCA_937969395.1 uncultured Spongiibacteraceae bacterium
ATCACCGTCTTTCATCCAGACAAAGGGGTCGCGACCAAAACCGACTCCACCAGGGGTACCTGTTACAATTACATCGCCTGGGTATAATGGTCCAAGCTTAGATAAATACTCAATCAAAAAAGGGATATCAAAACACAGATCATCGATAGGCGCGCTTTGCATTACTTCGCCATTTAAACGTGTTTCTAATTTCAGCTTGGTAGGGTCAGGGATATCATCGGTAGTCACTAACCAAGGACCAAAACTACCACTTTTATAAAAGTTTTTACCGGCAGTGAACAATGGCGAATGGCGTTGAAAATCTCTGATGGAACCATCGTTATAGCAACTATACCCAGCGATATATGACAGTGCATCATCACGGCTAACATGGTGCGCAGTTTTACCGATGACTAATGCTAATTCACCTTCAAAATCAAATCGCTCCGAAACCTTTGGACGCAACATAACTTGCTCATGCCCTACCTGACAATGCGCCGAGCGCATAAACACCCATGGGTTTTCAGGCTTTTCACGTTTCATTTCTTTAATGTGGCTCAAAAAATTAATGCCTAGACAAAATGTTTTTTGCGGCTCTGGGATAGGTGGTAATAAATCCACATCAGCCAAGGCAAAATCCGCGTCACGTGTAGCTAAGCCACTTAATTCCTCTAATGCATTCGCAACTAACACATCTCTTAATGTTGCGTACTTGTCACCAAGAATGGCTCCCGCATCAACGATTCCGCTATCAACGGCAATACCATAACTCTCATTATTATTACGTGTAAAACTAACCAACTTCATGTTAACTCCTAAATTTTTCTTGAAATAGCCGCGTGTGCATTGGTATGTAAAATAGCTTCTTTATCTTCGGCTGATATCTTTGCTTCAGAAATCGCATTTTGCGACCATGTAGAACCAAAATCAGTGCCGTCTGTTCCCAGAACGATACGGCCAGCGCCATATAGCTCAACAGCTCGTTCAATACCGCGCGCACCCATTGAATTACAGTCGACAATAACCTTGGACTTTCTAATCTTAGAAGACGGTGTTTCCTTATCGGGCTCACGATCTAGGCTTATATGGTCTAATCGATCGATTTCAAAAGGGATATTCCCTCCCAAATTATGACATTGCACTGTCACATCAGGATAGTCCTTTAAAAAATCAGTCATGCATAAGGTAATCATATTAGAAGAAATACGCGCTTGCATATCAAGCGTGACCCGACGAGCACGCTCGTTATCGACCTCACTCCCCGGTGGAAATGAAGTGTCATTTGGTAGCATACCAGCGTGGACTAAAATCAAAGCTTTGTGTTTTTGAGCGACATCAAACAATGGCCTGAAGGGTAGCGCGCTTTCTAAGCTTAAAAATGCATTGCCGGGAATCAGTGCACCGACAATTCCTGGAAGGCTTAATGCTCGCTCGAATTCTGCAACGGCTATATCTAAATCTGCCAATGGTAATGTTGCTAAACCGTAGATACGTTCTGGATACTGTTCGTGAAGTGCTGAGATAGAATTAGAATACAGCTGAGAAATAGGCAATGACTCTTCTACCGGCAAACGCTCTACCCCAAACACCGCAGAGATTGAAAGCACACCGATATCAATAGCATTGCTATCCATTGCGCGAAGCCTTTCATCTAAGTCCCCATAATCTTTAGGTAAAGGGAACATACCTCGAGGCTGATGGATGAATTCACGTCCAGTATCATCAGGTTTAATCATCGGTGGTTTGCTGCGGTTTCTTAATTCGTCAGCAATTTCAGCGGGGATCCAATGCGAATGCATATCTATTGTCATGGCCACATCCTTCTTATAAAACTCTAAAATCGTCGTTTATGCAAAAATCCAAAACCAAGAGACTGCCAAGATTTTTTCATCAACAATACCTCTCTTTTTCAAGAATTATTGATATTTAACCATATAAACGACTTTTTACGTAGCTTTATACTTAGAAAGTGGTTTTTCCGATCATTTATTTGATCTAAACCAACGAAATGAGCCCTCCAACATTAGATTACACACTAAAAGACGGCCATTAATATCTCAGTGTGTAATCAAATTTTAAGGTGGCAGTAGTTCCTGTTGATTGAAAAGAACTATCAATCTCACCCTCGGTATAATTATGATTAATCACAAAATACACATTTTGCCCCGCACGCGGATTCCAGTGAACTCGGCTATTGAGGCCAACTGATTCACTTACATTGTCATATTGAATAAGGTTTACCCATGACAGCGTATTAGAAAATACAACACTGTTGCTAAAACTCGCTAACCTTGTTGTAAAATCACCGTAAGGCAACTCAACATCATCAACACCATAAGACACGCTAAAATCTAAGAGTGTTGATGGACGCCACTGCACTGTTGCTTCCATTGAGCGAATCGTTCCATCATAAAAGTCACCTTGCCGATAACTCAACTCAATATCCATCACTCGTTGCTTACCTGTCGCCAGCGTCAGTTCCGTATCATCAAAGCTATATTCTCCAACAGGAATTACAACACCATCAGAAATCTCATAGGGCTCTGTTAAGTTTTCTTTTTGTATATCGTGTCGTAAAACCAGCTCATCGCCGTTATTGTTTTCCAGTTCAAATAACCGTAACACTACATTTTGCGACTGCAGTCCAGCATCAAGCTCATTAACCCTCTGACTATCAATGCCCGCAAATATACTTCGGATCACGTTACCGTTATGAAAATAGGTATAGCCTGCTTGATTGATATACTGACGAACGCCAGCTCGATTGACATATCCCATTGCAGGATTAAAGTTAGCTTCTACCTCTTTAATACTTGCCAAGCCTCTCCATCCACTACTATTAGGCGCGCTAATCGATAACCCGAAGGCTGAATCATCACCATCAATACCTTCGGTATCAGACGCTTGATACCAGACATCAGCTGCTAAACTTTTTCCACCTGCGAGGCGAGTATTACGATAAGAGTAATCAATGCCGTATAAGGTATTATCAATATTAGAGCTAGGGTCACCTTTAGTCGCAATAAAACCTAGCTTCGACTCTTCCTGAACATTGGCAAATACTCTTGTCACCATTACATTCGTCGCATCAACACCTTCATGTTCAGCCTGACGCAAAACCATCGTGCCAAAA
>CALBVI010000288.1 GCA_937969395.1 uncultured Spongiibacteraceae bacterium
AAACAACAATACCAACAACATTGCACGGGTATAATCGTGTTGCAACAGCAAAGGTTCGGCTCTTAGCTGGCAGCTTTGCTCATCATCGTCACCAAATGACAGATAGCGCTTAGGCCCATCATCAAACACACGCAACAAACCGTACTCATCGTAAGTACGAAAAATTTCTTTACCAATAGCTGTCATAGAAACTGTACTTAATTATCTGAAACTGCGAAGCCTTAATTAAAACCGCTCAGTAAAAACACAAAAAGCACTTATTAAAAATAAGTGCTTTTATTACTTAAATCCAAAAACAAAGAAAAAAGAACAAAAATAAAAACGATTTATTTCTGAGAAATAATATAGCTTAGCAACTCAACAACCTGCTCTGGTGTTGTCGCCCAAGCCATGCCTGACGCATCCACTTCTTTTAACGGGTGGATAATACTTTCATCATGCAATGTTATGTAAGGAATACCTAAGGCCGCGCAATAACCGGCATCAAATGCGGCATTCCACTGCTTATATTTGTCACCAAACCGCACAACAGCGATATCAGCATTTTCGATGAGTTTTTTAATTCTAATCGCATTCACTTTAGCGGACTTATGATCTCGCCAAAAGGATTTTTCTTCAGCACCCAATACATCACCAGCCGCATCACTGGCATCATGGGTGGTCACCGCGGAACTAAAACTTACGGGTAAGTTTTTTTCCTGACAACCCATTTCAATTTGCTGTCGCCAATCCGTGTGTATCTCACCCGACAGGTAAACATTCCACTCCATACTATCCTCCACAAACTATTTTCAGACAAAAATTAAACACGCTCTACTGCAACTGCGACACCTTGACCACCACCGATACATAATGTCGCCAACCCTTTATTAGCATCGCGGCGTTTCATTTCATGCAACAAAGAAACTAAAATTCGCGCACCAGAAGCTCCAATAGGATGACCCAAAGCAATTGCGCCGCCATTAACATTTACAATTTTGCTATCCCAACCCAGCTCACAATTAACACCTAGAGATTGAGCGGCAAATGCTTCATTAGACTCGACTAAATCAAGATCACTCACCTGCCAACCCGCTTTAGCTAAGCATTTTTTAGTCGCCGGCACTGGACCCGTCCCCATAATGGCTGGATCAACGCCCGCACTCGCGCAAGCAGAAATAACCGCCATTGGCTTCAAGCCAAGCTCTTTCGCTTTATCTTCACTCATCACCAATAAGGCAGCAGCACCGTCATTAAGACCTGAAGCATTACCGGCCGTGACGCTACCCTCTTTAGTAAAAGCAGCTCGTAACTTAGCAAGGCTTTCTTCAGTGGTACCAGCACGCGGAAATTCATCGGTATCAAAAACAACATCCTCACCGCGACGCTGTGGAATTTCAACCGCAACAACCTCATCACTAAAAGCGCCAGACGCTATCGCCTTCTCAGCTTTATTTTGTGACGCCACTGCAAACTGATCTTGCTGCTGACGCGAAATATCATATTTATTGGCAACATTTTCAGCGGTAACCCCCATATGATAATCGTTAAACGCATCCCAGAGACCATCTTCAATCATGGTATCTTTTAATTTCCAATCACCCATTTTTTGGCCATTGCGAGACTTCGGTAAAACATGGGGCGACAAACTCATATTCTCTTGGCCGCCCGCAATAATAATTTCAGCATCGCCACACAAGATTGCCTGCGCCGCCAAATGCACTGCCTTAAGGCCGCTGCCACACACTTTGTTAATCGTCATCGCCGGACACGTTTCAGGTAAACCGGCCTCTATTACTGATTGTCTTGCGGGATTCTGCCCAGAACCTGCTGTTAATACTTGACCCAAAATAACCTCATCAACCAATTCAGGCTTTACCCCGGAACGATCACATAAAGCTTTAATCACATTAGCACCCAGCACATGAGCAGGCACTGTACTTAACGCGCCATTAAAACTACCTATAGCCGTGCGTACCGCTTCAACAATAACAACGCGCTTTTCCACACATATCTCCTCAAAATATACATTTAATCTTAGGTTCAAATAATAAGTGCAACCTTGCTCATCAAGCACCTATGAAAGTAAATAATTCAATATAATAACTAACCGTACAGAGCTACCAGTAAAGCAGTACGAAACTCTTTTACCGCCTCAATAATTGAATCTTTATTATGAACAAAACGGATTGATGGCACTGGCACTGACACAGCGAAAATACGCTCTAAAGGGTCTTTAAAAGCTGCGCCAACAGCACAAATTCCTTCAATGTGCTCTTCCTCATCAATGGCAATGTGACTACCTCTAATAGCATTTATTTGCGGCAAAAGCTGCGACAAATCATCTAAGGTATTAGCGGTCTCTTTCGTCAGATCAGCTCCCAATAACTCCGAGATCTCACTGTCATCAAGTAACGATAATGCGGCCTTACCATTAGCCGAACTGTACGTAGGAAGACTTGCACCGACGGCCGACACCGCACTCAAACGATGACTACCCCCAATCTGATCAACAAAGACCATTTGCTCGCCACGCCTAATAGACAAATCCACCGTCTCACCAGTACGCTGCGAAAGAAGCTCCAAGTGAGGCCGTACAAACTTTACAAAATCAAAACTAGTATTGGCCGCCAATCTTAAAATAGCAGGCCCCAATTTTACTCTTGCGGTTAAACTCGCCGCAATTAACAAATGCTCTTCAGCTAAGGCATTAACGATACGCTGCACAGTGGAACGAGGAAGATTTACTCGCTTTGCAATTTGACTCAGACTCAAGCCTTCCGGCTCATTTTCCAGCGCACGCAAAACAGATGCCGCTCTCGCAATAACTTGTATGCCTTGTCGGCTTTTTGTCGGAGACTTTTCATTATCGGCGCTTAGCTGAGAAGCTGTATCGATAGGATTATTCATTTGAAACCGTTAACTAATAAAACAGAAAAATAAGAACACATACTACCTTAGAACCCCTCTTGATAAAATTTTCAAACCACCGTAAAAGCTTATAAAGCCATGCAATCAACAAACATTTTTACACCCAACGAAAAAGGGCCCCAGAAGGGCCCTGTAATCAATCTAAAAACTTAAAAATTATAGTCTACCTGAAACTTAATCGAGCGAGTTTCACTAGCACCCTGCATAATAACGCCTTGATCGCCCGCACCAAGCGCACCATACCTAGACCCTACAAGCGCCGCTAGCGGACCACTAAAATCCACCTCCCTTTCATCAAATATATTGGTAGCTATCAAACGGGCTGACCATGTGTCATTCAAATCAGAAAGTGAAAAACTCAGATCAACAGTCGTCAAACTATCCGATGGGTAAGTCTCGTTAATCTGACTCACCATATCGTCACGGTAACGCACAAACCCAGTATTGGAAAACATTAGGCTGTCACCAACTGCACGCTCATAAAAATAACCCACGCTACCAGTCCACAAAGGTGCCTGCGCCAGCGTAGAATCATCTTCAGCATTAATAGAATCGGCGTAAGTTACCCCCCCGATCAACCTAAACGCATCAGTCAATTGATACTGGCCATCGATTTCTAGCCCTTCAGACTCAGCCTCAATGTTCCGGGTCAGAAACTCTGTTCCGGTAAAAGATGTTTCCTGGAAATCCTCAATATCCGTTTGGAATAACGCAATATTTAGTGTGGCGGCCTGATTCAACAAGCTCATCTTGGCCCCGATTTCAAAAGTAGTCGCCGTCTCAGTCTCCACTCTTGACCCTCTTTCTGTAGATGCCACCCCAGCTTCAACACCTAAACTAGGATCAGCACTACCGACCTCAGCAGACTCAGCAAAACCACCCGTCTTACTACCTACACCGTATGAAGCATACAGCATGATATCGTCATTCAAATCATGCTGAAGATTAAGGTTGCCGTTAAGGAAATCATCACTGAAAGTCATCAAACCACTTTCGAATGGAGGGTTAGCTAACGTATTCCAAATCGTTGGCGAACTTAGCTGCTCACGGTTAAAGTACACATCTTTAGATTCATCGGTATAGCGCAAACCGACCACAGCACGCCAAGA
>CALBVI010000289.1 GCA_937969395.1 uncultured Spongiibacteraceae bacterium
AGGTCTATAGAAAATATTAAAATGCAATCTCGAACTGTCTTGATCAAAGTTATCCTGTCTAACTGGAATACCAATGGTAATTGACCCAAAAACGGCGTTAGCAATATCAAAATTGACACCAACACCAACACTAGCAAGAAAATGTTTTTTTGCAAAAAGTGATGCATCAGGAAGAAAGGGATACACTACACCGTGGTCAATAAAAAGTATTTGAGTAAAATTAATCGGCAACGAAAGATTTAACGGATTAGATAAATTCCGCTGTAGTTCAATATTAGCAAAAGCACCTTTATCCCCGCTAATTAAACCCTCTTCATAACCACGAACAGATGTAGCACCACCTATTTGAAAAGCTTGTCCGCCAGGAAGGTTGTCATCATCAGTGTATTGACCGGAAATCTTTGTAACAAAAGATAACTCATCACTAAGCATGTGCAAATAAGTCAGATTAGCCCTATACGAGGTAAAATAACGCGAATCAAATTTACGTTCACGACCTCTATTAAAACTACCATTGATAAACAAAAGATCACGTTCAAAATATTGATCCCACTGTAAACTCACCGGCACAGATTCTACTTCTGATTCTTGTACAGCAAGACCATCGATGCGCGAAACCGACTTACTCTCATCCAAGTTCGCTGAGAAGCGCAGCGCTGAATCGGCCTCGAAAAATATCGGCTGGGTAAACCCAAGCGAACGCGTTCTGGAAGCCGCTTCAATATCAAGTTCAGAAAACGCGTCACTATTAACTTCGAGATCATCTTTAAGATAATTAAAACCAAGACGACCACCGCTACGATTGACCGGAACATTGTATGAGAACATATAGCCTTCGCTATCGGAGGAACCTAAGGCGCTAACCGAAAGGCGATCACGATAACCTAGCACACTACTATTGGTATAACTTATACCACTGCGTATTTCACCGGTTTCATCTGTACCGGTATTACTAGAAAATAGCTCAACAATATGATGAGCTGGCTCAATTGCTTTCAGCACAATATCTGTTTTACCAAACTCGCTACCCTTTGCCATTTGCGCACGTAGCTGTAAATCTTCAACACGATTAAAACGGGCTAATTCTTTTTCTAGCTTATCAAGACGAATTAACTCATTGCTTTCTAATTGAATCCGGTTGGTAATATAGCTATCAATGGTCGAAGAGTTATCGGCGACTAAAATTTTACCTACATGCCCCTCTACTAATGTGATTTTGACAATACCATCTACAATTTTTTGAGGTGCCAATATCGCCTGCGCAGTCACCACACCCAGTGAGCGATAATGTTGGTTAATCGTGTTAACTAGTTGTTTTAACAGCGTGAAAGTGGCGTCTTTACCAACATAAGGCTTTGCCAACTGCTTAAGATCATCCTCATTTAGCCATTCACTCTGACTGAACTCAACGCCACTCAAAACAAATTTTAAAGTAGCATCATTGGTTGGACTTTCTTGCTCGGGCACCGCAGGTATATTATCAACAACGGGCTGCTCAACGGGTCGCTGTTTTAGTTGTCGCTGCTGCTCGATTCGCTCTCGGTTTTCTTTTTCGCGTTGCTGCGTTGCAGCGGCGTCATTCGTCAATACCTGTGCTTGCGACAAGCTACCGTTTATTGCGACAAATAGTAAACTTACTAATAACAGGCCATTCTTTGACCTTATGGCTGAATATGCCATGTTTTTGTTTTCCCCTATTATGGCGATCATTTTATCGATAGTTATTTATTATTAATAAGCTGCTGAAAGTGTAAGGTTCGAACTCTGTTCAACATTATTATCATTCATTTTTTCTTCGCCATTAAATGCTTGTTTGTCCAGCTGAATAAACTGACTGGGTTCTTCTGGCAGTTCAACTAAAGGAACGTGTTGATCTTTAGATCCATCCAAAACACGCAAGGTAAACTCGGCTACAGCTGGAGTATCCGTTTCTGGTTCGATAGTTTGAAGGATTTCTTGGAAATAACGCATGATATCCTTATCTTTCCCTAACGGACTGTCCACACTGTGCGTTGGACTATTACCAATAACCATCTCATTAGTTGTTAGCGTGCCGCTATCAAGTACAAAACTATACGCCTTATCTTTACTGTAAAGTTGCAGATCTAACTCAGGCTTTCTCGCCACACTGCGGTTTTCAACTTGCATTGCAGTCAACGGTGTTGAGATGGAAAGCTGCTGATCAGACAAACCATCCTGAACCGTGACACTATCACTGCTGCTTATAACGTTAGCGTTCTGACTCCACAGCTGATTAAACACTACGCCGTTAGTCGCATTTATCTGTAAGTCAGTCTCTGTGGCTTGACCACTAAGCCCCGCAACATTTAAAGCTAAAGGTGTTTCAGACTCAGCCGTTTGCGAAATCATTGCATTAATAAATTGCGAAGTTAGGTCGGCACTAACACCTACAGTAAGTGGATCAATATCAATAGCTTCACCGGCGGTAAGACTTGCACTATCACTAGCATAAATCCCCGTACCCGTGGTTAACACACCTCCTGCATTAGCAATTACCGAACCGTTTTCAGCGCGGGCATTCAACTCAAGATCTGTATCACTGTTTATTATAACGTCGCCATTTTCAGCATTTACCGTGGCAAACTTAACATTAACCTCTAGCGGATTACCGATGCCAATACCGTCACCGGCACTCATCACAAGACCACCATCGAGTGCAACGACATCAGTATCGATATCACCCCCATCGATAATTTCTTGCCCCGCTGTCAAGCTAACAGCTTCAGCAGATGCGCTTTGTGATGACATATTCGCCACGGTTATATCGCCCGCTGCACTGGCTTCCAAAGTACCAACAGCAGCGATGATTGAACCATCAAGCATGGTTAAACTGCCTTCTGTATCAACCTGTATATCGCCACCTGAATTCACTTCAGCTGCTGCCAGCATATTAATATCACTACTGGCATTAACCACCAATACATCGCTTGAAGCTAAATCATTCAGCTCCATCGTACCGCCGCTGTTCAATGACATCTGATCTGCCGTCATACTTGAACCTGCCGCCATCGATAAGTCGCCAGTAATATCAATGGTCGTGACTGCGCTTTGCACGGAAGAATCCTCAAACATCTGCCAATCGCCCGAACCATTAATTGAAGTTGAACCGCTAGCTGTAATCGCATCGTTTAAATAGCCGCCAGCAACACCCAATTCTATTTGTACATTAGCCCCATTGATTGAACCTAAGCCTAAGCGAGTAGCTTCGCCGTTAAGCGCTACATTGCCACCGGCTTCTACATCAACCACTGTGCCGTCAACTAACACAATATCCAAAGCGTCATCTTCTTCACCAACGTCTTCGCCTGCTGTTAGAGTAATGCCGCTAGCACTGACATTGACCGCACTATCATCGAAGGCATCAACAATCGAACCGTCAGCTAACAGAGAAATTTGCTCCCGCGAAAACAGGGTATCGACATTAATATTGCCGTCAGCTTCTGCAATATAAATG
>CALBVI010000290.1 GCA_937969395.1 uncultured Spongiibacteraceae bacterium
TAAGTTATTAATATTGGCTCCGCAATAGCCTTTAGCTTCAATCCTCAGTAGAATGTGCGCCCTTTAAATCCTATTGTTTGCGTCTGTCTATGTGCCTAGATACATAAACAGACGTGTAGAGTATTTTGCGTTCTTGTTACAAGGCGTAAGCGCGGAGATTTTTCATGTCAGATATTAACAAAGTCGTTTTAGCCTATTCCGGCGGTCTTGATACCTCGGTGATCGTGCGCTGGTTACAAGATACCTATAATTGCGAAGTCGTAACGTTTACTGCCGATATTGGTCAGGGCGAAGAGGTTGAGCCTGCGCGAGCAAAAGCAGAGGCTTTGGGTGTAAAAGAAATTTACATTGATGATTTAAAGGAAGAATTTGTACGAGACTTTGTTTTCCCTATGTTTCGCGCTAATACTATTTATGAGGGTGAGTACTTACTAGGTACTTCTATTGCTCGCCCGCTAATTGCCAAACGTTTGATTGAAATTGCCAATGAAACCGGCGCAGATGCGATTTCACATGGTGCAACTGGCAAGGGTAATGACCAAGTGCGGTTTGAATTAGGTGCTTATGCGCTTAAGCCTGGTATTAAAGTTATTGCTCCATGGCGCGAATGGGATTTAACCTCCCGTGAGACCTTAATGGCCTATTGCGCTGAACGTAACATCCCTGTTGATTATTCCGGTGGTAAGAAAAAGTCGCCTTATTCGATGGATGCTAATTTACTTCATATCTCTTACGAAGGCGGTATGTTGGAAGATCCATGGACAGAAGCAGAAGGTGATATGTGGCGTTGGAGTGTTTCGCCAGAGCAAGCGCCAGATCAAGCGACTTACCTTGAGTTAACCTATCGCGGTGGTGATATTGTCGCCATTGATGGTCAGGAGATGAGCGCGGCTACTGTGTTGGCTTACTTGAATAAGGTTGGCGGTGCCAATGGTATTGGGCGGCTTGATATCGTAGAAAATCGCTATGTTGGTATGAAAGCACGTGGTTGCTACGAGACACCTGGCGGCACCATTATGATGCCAGCACATCGGGCAATGGAATCAATCTGTTTAGATCGCGAAGTGGCGCATTTAAAAGACGAGCTAATGCCTAAGTATGCGAGTTTAGTTTATAACGGTTATTGGTGGTCGCCAGAGCGCCGGATGTTACAAGCGGCTATCGATGAGTCGCAGCATTTTGTTAATGGTGTGGTCAGAGTTAAGTTGTATAAAGGTAGTGTCACAGTGGTAGGGCGTAAGTCTGATCAGTCATTATTTGATGAAAGTATCGCTACCTTTGAAGACGATGCGGGTGCCTATAATCAGCAAGACGCAGAAGGCTTCATCAAATTGAATGCATTGCGTATGAGAATTGCGGCTGACAAAGGTCGTTCACCGCTCTAAAAACGCGTGTGATACATTGTTAGGGCTGCAATTGCAGCCCTTTTTTGTGGGTGAGAGAAAGGCTTTTCGTTTCGTATTGCCGTCTATTAAAAAGCGGATAAATAATTAAAGGTCAATGTGAATTAGTTCTCGCAAATTGAGGATTTTATTGAATATTATCGTAATTGAACTATTCTCCAAACTAGTGCCATAATAGTGTCAATTACGTCTGCAAATTGATAACTCGATCAAATTGATTTTTGCGGATAAGAACTACACTGAATGACTAAAGTACAGTTGTTTAATAATATTTAAAAACATTAAAGACTCCATCGTGAACTCAGGAAGGAAATATGTTTAAGTTAAATGAAGACCTTACCACTTACGGGAAGCTGGCAGCAGCGATGTTGTTAGTTTTGGCATTGGTTGGCTGTGGTAGCGGTGGTGGAGCTGATAATATTCTTTGTGGGGGTGATCCTTGTTCTACAGATACCACTGATGACTCTACAGATGAGATTGATAATATAGAAGATGAGGGTGAGCCGGATTCTATTGAATATGTTTCGGCGTCTCCTACGCAAATGTCGATTCAGGGTGCGGGAGGTGATGAAACCTCTGTCGTAACATTTATGGTCACCGATACAGCGGGTGACCCTATATCGGGTATTGAAGTGACCTTTGCATTAAATACATCGGCCGGTGGAGTATCTCTAGCAAGTACATCAGATACTACGAATACAGATGGTGAAGCAAGTACCATTGTTCAAGCTGGTACAGTCGCTACTTCGGTTAGGGTTATTGCAACGGTATCGTCACTATCAGGTGAAACAGTTTCGGATGCACTTATCGTTTCTACAGGTATTGCTGATTTTGATAGTTTCAGTCTCGCTTTTAGTAGTTGTTACCCGCATGCATGGGATTATGTGGGAAATACAGTAGATGTCTCCGCTCGTACAGGAGACGTGTTTAACAATCCTCCGCCAGATGGTACACAAGTTTCATTTTTTACTGAAGGTGGGCTTGTTGAGGCGTCTTGTTCTCTGATTGGAGGGGCGTGCTCTGCTGTTTGGACAGGCCAGAATCCTAGAGCAATAGAAGGTGTACGCCAAGGACGTTCAGCCGTATTAATTTCCATGACCGGAGCTGAGTCTTTTACAGATGTTAATTCTAATGGTGTTTTTGATGACGGTGATATTTTTGATACCACTGCTGGTTATTTTGGTGTAGATCCACAGGATGATAGACCTGAACC
>CALBVI010000291.1 GCA_937969395.1 uncultured Spongiibacteraceae bacterium
AATAACAATGCGACGCGGATTTTCTAATACAATCAAGTTGTGGGTGACAGGGGCAGACAGGTCTAATACCACACGCGTATTATCAGGGGAGCGCCAAAGACGAACATCTTTGACTTGCGCAGCCTCAGTGGTAGAAACCAATAACAGGCACAACACGAATAATGAAATAAAACCTTGCAACAACTTCTCTCTTTTTAATTTTTTACGGACATTATTTTTACAAACAGTAATTAACGCTTTTATCTATAAACTTTTGATCACGACTATCTATGTTTTTATAAGCGCTGCAAAATGTGGTCACCTCGTACACTTCGGCTTTGCAACATTAATTCTCTACCAACACTATCATCAACACTGTCACCACCAACACTGTCACCACCAACAACAGTCGAAGCTATCCTAACGACTATATCGGGCTGAGGCAAAAACATTCCGCCTTTTTCAGCCCACTCAATTAAACACAAACTATTATCGGTGAAATAATCTCTAATCCCCATGTATTCTAGCTCTTCGGGATCGCCTAAACGATATAAGTCGAAATGATAAACTGTGATGCCATCAAACTCATAAGGTTCAACTAAAGTATAAGTCGGACTTTTTACACTACCTTGATGGCCATAGGCTTTTAATACTCCGCGACTCAGCGTCGTTTTACCCATACCAAGATCACCATCTAGAAAGATCACCGCACCAGATGTGGCTGTCGCCTCACCCAATTGATGACCGAAGGCGACCATAGCCTCCTCACCAATAATTGTTTTTTCTACTTTTTTCACTGCTGCGTCTACCACGTCCACTATCAATCCAATGTTATATTTGCCCATAACAGGCAAGCCTATTATAAATTAACCAACGATCTCAAATAAGGCATTAAATCAGAGGCGACCATACCACGCTCACCCTGAACCGCAGCTAAATCCGCCGCAGAACTATGCAGGCACGCACCCAGTCTTGCTGCATCAGACACTGATAAACCCTGCGCCAATAACGCACCAAGCACACCGCTAAGTACGTCACCCATACCACCTGATGCCATACCAGGATTACCGTAAGGGCAAACCGCTATTTTCTCGCCATCATTACCCAACACCAAAGAACCAGCGCCTTTTAAAATGACCGCGCCACCATAACGACGCTGCAACTCAGTAATAGCTGCAAATCGATCTTGCTGAACGTCAGCAACGGAACACGCCAATAAACGTGCAGCCTCACCGGGGTGTGGCGTTAAAATCCAATTGTCTCGATAGGGCTGATTAATCACTCGACCAGCGGCCAAAAGATTTAATGCATCGGCATCAACTACCAATGGCACCAATAATTTTCCCGACTGCTGCAGCAATTGCTCACCCCATGAGCCCTGCCCCAAACCCGGACCGACCACAATGACATTAGCCTTTGCTAGCAACGGTTCTATTTCTTGGCCTGAGATCACCCCCGACGCCATCACCTCAGGACACCGACTAACAATCGCACTGACATGCTCGGGACGAGTAGCGCAAGAGGTTAAACCTGCACCAACGCGAGTGGCCGCCTCTGATGCCAGCGCCACAGCCCCAGCCATACCTGAATCACCACCGGCAATTAAAACATGCCCTGATTTTCCTTTATGGGATGTACGCGTTCTGGCGGGCAGGTATGCAGCCAATTGTGACAACTCAAGCCGCTGAGCATTTGCAGCTACGGAGGTATAAACCTCAGCTGGAATTGCCAAATCAGCAAAGACCAACTTACCGGTATAATCAGGCGCAGCGCCTGTTAATAAGCCCTGCTTTAGACCAATAAAACTGATCGTGTACTCGGCATAAACAGCATTGCTACCAAGCACTGCGCCAGTATCGGAACAAATACCCGAAGGCACATCGCAAGCTACAACCGGCAAACCACTGGCATTAATCCATTCTATCGCCGCTAGATAATCACCCTTCACAGCGCCACTTAAACCTGTGCCTAATAAAGCATCAACAACAATACCCTGACGCAATACATCCTTATTCATTTCCGCAGCAAATGGCACAATCGCAATACCATCTTGCTCGGCAAGCTGTCGTGCCTGTAACGCATCACCGCTACACTTCTTACCATCGCCAACTTGCACAATCTCAACAGCGATACCATATTGACGTGCCAATGTAGCCACCACAAAACCATCACCGCCATTATTGCCGGTACCACAAACCACAGTGATTTTTTTCAAACCTGGGTAAGTAGTAACAATCGTGTCAAAAACCACTCTGCCCGCACGGCGCATTAAGGTAAATCCAGGCAGCTGATACTGATTAATCGCGACACTATCTAATTCACGCGCCTGTTCCGCGGTATATAAATCAACCGGCAAATCCAAAGAAGAAACCTGCTGATTAACAGTAGGGCTAATAGCCGAGCTAACATTAGAGTGTATCGAACGATTATTATCACTATTCATAGTGCATCCTGTTTATTCGAAAGCGTATCTGGCAAACTTGGCTGCGATTATACGTTTAGCCAGAACTACTAGCCATACAGCCACTAGCTATATACGCATAAACTGCTTAATCATTAATTACATCAAAACACTGCTAATCAATATGCCTGACACCCAACAATTAACGCCGCTAACCATCAACCCTCAACAGGTGATGGCGGATATTCGTATCTGGGGAGAGGAGTTTGGCTTTCAACAAGTCGGCATTAGCGATATTGATCTGCAAAAACATCAGCAACACTTGCAACGCTGGCTAGAAAAAAACTTTCATGGTGAAATGCATTACATGGAAAGTCACGGTGAAAAACGCTCAAAACCGGAACAACTGCTACCGGGCACCTTACGCGTCATTAGCGTGCGCATGGATTATCTACCCGATACAGAAGACATGGAAACCGTACTGGCCGACCCTAATAAAGCCTATATTTCTCGTTATGCGCTAGGTCGGGACTATCACAAGCTAATGCGTAAGCGGCTGGCAAAACTAGCCGACAAAATTGCCGAAAAGATCGCGCCACATCAGTACCGCGCCTTTGTCGATAGTGCGCCTATCTTAGAACGAGGCTTAGCAGAAAAAGCCGGCCTCGGCTGGATTGGCAAAAACACCATGCTGATTAACTCTAAAGCGGGTAGCTGGTTTTTTCTTGGTGAAATTTATACCGACCTACCATTACCACTAGATCCACCACAAGAGACAATGCACTGTGGTACCTGTACGACTTGTCTCGATGACTGCCCGACCGGTGCCATTGTCGCCCCACATCAAGTTGATGCTAGGCGATGTATTTCCTATTTAACGATCGAATTAAAAGAAAGCATTCCCGAGGAATTACGACCTTTAATGGGCAATAGAATTTATGGCTGTGATGATTGCCAGCTGGTTTGCCCCTGGAATAAATTTGCAGAGACAACTGCGGAACAAGACTTTCAACCACGTAACGACTTGCAATCAGCAGAGCTGGTTGAGCTTTTTAACTGGACTGAAGAAGAGTTTTTACGACGCACCGAAGGCTCAGCCATTCGAAGAATCGGCCATCAATCATGGTTGAGAAATATTGCGGTAGCGCTGGGCAATGCGCCAAAAAGCGAGCAAGTCATACAACTACTCAATGACAAATTTAATGGCGCATCAACCTTAGTAGCTGAACATATTCACTGGGCGATTGAGCAGCAGTCTAATAAGCCGTAACTAAGCAAATAAAAAATCCTGCGAAACTGCCATTGAATGACTCGCTAAAAGCACTTTCAACCGATAAGGCCGCCTATATTAACTAACTGAAGCCTTCAGCTCTTTTACTTTTTCCTGCCAGCGCAACAACGCCTTGTCATAGTAAAAATAAACACATCTTTCGCAGCCACGCCCACAGCATTCTTCGGGAGGTGGCTTTATCGGTTTTGGAGGCAGTGTAATATTTTTATCTTTACTCATAACAACGCAGCGACAAGAGACTTTGAACAGTACTTTATATAGGCCGTTATTTTTCCGCTTTCAAAAATACTTCTCGATAATATTGCAACTCTTCAATCGATTCGCGAATATCATCTAAGGCCAAATGTGCACCCTTCTTACTAAAGCCGCTCAATAAATCAGGACGCCAGCGTCGCATTAATTCTTTGAGCGTGCTGACATCTAAATTACGGTAGTGAAAGTAAGCCTCTAACTCAGGCATATATTTCACTAAAAAGCGTCGGTCCTGGCCAATGGTGTTGCCGCAAATAGGCGAGATGCCTTTACCAACATACTGACCCAAGAACTCAATCGTTTGGCGCTCAGCCTCAGCCGCGGTAATCGTGCTTTCACGAACTCGCTTAGTTAGGCCTGAACTGCCATGATGGCTAGTATTCCATTCACCCATTGCGGCTAAGGTCTCATCCGATTGATGAATAGCCAATACCGGCCCTTCGGCGATGGTATTCAATTCAGCATCAGTCACAATGGTAGCAATTTCAATGATAACGTCGGTTTCAGGCTCTAGGCCGGTCATCTCAAGATCAATCCAAATTAAATTTTGATCAGGGTTTGGTGTAGAAGCAGGCATACGTTTTCCAAATGATTAGCAATAAAGTGCGGCAAGTGTAGCAAAATTGCTACGATGTCTTAATAATGGGCGCACAAATACATAAATTAAGTAATACATGAGCAAACGTAAACTAACACGCCGCCAAGCTTGGCGCATCGAGAAAATTCAAGCGGAGCGCAGCAAACGCGCTGGGCAACAAAGTGAGCGTGTTGACCAACAGCTTAATGAAGGTGAACTGGGCCCCGAACAACAGGGCTTAGTGATTGCTCATTACGGTAATCAAGTCGACATAGAACCTATTACAGTAGAGCCTACCCAACCAGAAGATACAACAACGCCTCAAGCCGACGGTCAAGTTACTATTCATCGCTGCCATCTACGCGCCAATCTTGGCTCCCTAGTAACAGGGGACAAAGTCATTTGGCGGGAGGGCAAGCCAACCGGTGTTGTAGTCGCCACACAAGAGCGTAAAAGTGAATTATCGCGCCCTGACATGCACGGCCAATTGCGACCCATTGCCGCCAATGTTGATTACATTGTCATTGTTATTGCGCCGATACCGGAACCACACCCTAACCTTGTCGATCGCTATCTAGTCGCAGCGGAATCTGTTGATATCGAGCCGCTTATTCTGCTCAACAAAATTGACTTGCTTGATGCTGACAACCGAATTCAAATCGATGAACTGCTTGAACTCTACCCCCAGATTAATTACCAGGTATTACAAGCCTCATCAAAACGTAAAGATGGCTTAAGTGAACTGAAAGCGATATTAAAAGATCGCACCAGTGTTTTTGTTGGGCAATCTGGGGTTGGCAAATCCTCTTTAATTAATGCACTGCTACCCGGTGTCGATATAAAAGAAGGCGAACTATCAAAAGTTCATGCTACAGGTATGCACACCACGACAACAGCTAAACTATTTCACGTACCTGAAGGAGGCGATTTAATTGATTCGCCGGGGGTTCGTGAATTTGGCTTATGGCATATGGAACGCGAACAAGTACTCGACGGTTTTATCGAGTTTCGGCCGTTTTTAGGCAACTGTAAATTTCGTGACTGCATGCATCAACATGAACCGGGCTGTGAGCTATTAGCCGCGCTAGAGCGTGGCGACATTAGCGAGCGCCGGTTAAATAGTTTTGAGTCGATTGCTAATTCTTTAGCTAAGCTATAACACTCAATATAAAAGATTAGTTAAAA
>CALBVI010000292.1 GCA_937969395.1 uncultured Spongiibacteraceae bacterium
CATCTTCAGCTTCTGCAGCACACAGGCGAGTTGTAATATATTCGTATAGCCTGTCTAAATTAACCGCGACTTCACCGCCCCGCTCAAAATCAAGACTGCCACGTAAACCATTAATGATTGAGACCAATCGCGACATCAACTCACCGGCTTCTTCTGTATTACCCTTGGCCAAGGTTAATTTTGCTTCCTCCACACGCTCCAACGCACCATCAAATAATAGAGCAATAACTTCATAGGGTGAAAGGTCTTCGCTGCGCTGCTCCATCTCAACAGCAGCATTAGTGACTGCAATGCTCATACATCTTCTCCTAATAAATTCATACAACACAAAGGCGGCAAAGTACCACCACTCATAACGTATAAAGCATAATCAATGCCAAAATAGATAAACTAACAAATAGACACTAGCAGGAGAGAGAGAAAAGAATTAAGACGACTACAGCGGCAATGAGTTGCCGCTGTTTAATGAATACGAATAAAACGGTAAACCACTAACCGATTTGCTTCCAAGCAGTAGATACTTCGCTGATTAAAAGCGCACACTCGTCAATCAGCGACTCATCATTCGTTGTGTTGGCTCGCCACAACGTCCGCTGAACATAATCATACAAATCATAGAGGTTAGCTGCCACTTCGCCGCCACTTTCAAGGTCAACACTGTCCTTCAGACCCAGAACAATACTAATGGCAGAACTAATACGCTCACCTTTGGCTTCATAGTTTTTTTGCTGAAGAGCCCCTTTAGCCTGTGCTAAACGCGACATCAGGCCTTCAAACAACATTTCGATCAAACGGTGAGAACTAGCATCTTGAATACCAGTTTCAACTTGGACATGTCCGTAACTTTTCAGCGCCGCTTGTGCATTCATATTTATACTCACTGCAGGAAATCGGTAAAGAACCTCTATAATTAACATATCGACAGTTTCAACTTAGACTTTAATAATTTATTACCGTCTCTCTAGCAGCTCAAAAACTCATCCACACCTAACCAACCGCCAATTTTAAGGACTCACTATAACCGTCTATAACATCTGAAGGTATTGATGAGACATTTCGGAGAGGCTGAAGATAATGCTTCTCAATAAAACATTGCATGTCTTTATCGATAAATACCTTATCAAATGACGCTACGTCATCAACATCCTTAAGAAGATTTGCCAAGCCACTCAAGCCTTCATCATCAGCGAACTCACTAATACGACGATTGAACCAGTGCAACTTAGTTCTTATTATTTCTTCAAAGTGCGCAGCTTCTTCAGGCCTTGCCCGCTGATAGCTAGCCAAGGAACCAAATGTTTTCTTCAAAGTGGCATTATAGCGATTTAGTTTAGCAAGCTTGTATAGGCGCCCATCTAAGCCCTTATTAGATTTATCTGCTGATTTTTCTAGAGAATCTTTCATTGGTATTGGCGCACCTAACAGTGCTCCATAAGCAGACCAAAAATCTTCTGGGTGTTTTTTCAATGTATCGGCCGACAGTATAACCACATTGGAAAAGTGCGCTGAAAACTCTTGATAGATCAACTCTATATTCAAGCTAGATTCAATAAAACCTCTTTGCTGCTGAAAAAATGATGCATACGACCATGAGGCCCCTTCCTTAATTGTTTGTCCATGCGCGGACTTCAGCCAATCCACAGGATCACGCACCAGTATTAAAACGCTATCAGACAGTTTATTTAGGCCCAATAAATTTGCGGATACTTGATATAATTTCGCCAAGTTTTGGCGTTTATCAAGCTCATTAATAAATGCGAATGTAAAACCTTCTGAAGATAAAATATGGCATTGGTTTTCAACATTCGCCCCCATATCAAGGTTAATAGCCGGGTATTTATCACATGAAAGATCATTTGCTAATACCGTCGCATGCTCAACGACACCTGATATATCTAAACGCCTATACTGAGAATCCACACCCCATACAGATTGCAAATAACTACTAGCGCATTTACCTAGACCTACATGGATAAATTTAAACGGATATGATTTCACGCATCACCTTTAATCGCGAACAAAAAGAAAATAACATGACAGATACCCACTCAGTTATCAACTAAAGCACACTCCCATCAAACGCATTCAGTATTTGAGCAGACATTGTTCTTTATCGTTGATAAACCTTAAAATTGTAGGCAATGCTAGTGAACAGAGATGTATGTAATAGCAAATTACACTCTCTGCAATATCAATTCACAACACCACCTTACGTAGAGAAATAACTGTATTCAAATAGGCATAGAAAATGCTACTTTGAAGTTAAAACCGCCAAAATAACAACAGATTTACAATATATGACTGACTCGACCAATGTTGATGCCCTGCTCAGACAAGCTGAATTGCAACAAAAACAAATCGAACTTAATGCGCGCTTCCAACAAAACATGGCCGGTTTTAAAACCTTGATGCCAGAGATTTATAACGCATATAACAATTATCGACCAAAATCACTAAAACTAGGGCTAGACCCTAATCATCATATCAACCTGTTACAACAAGACAGTCATGGCATCTACCCGGGAGACCCAAAAACATTTTGCCTCCAACAAGCCCAAGAATATATCAAATCACCTGGGTATTTCAGGATCAGCAATAACTTTTTCGGAGACACACAGAAAGAAAGCGAAGGAGGCAACAAAGTACAACTAAAGCAATATGATGCCTTATTAAAAGCTTATGAATCCACAACACACACAGAAACAACAGACCCTAAAGACCCCATCGGCATAATGATGATTCTTGGCTGTGGAATTGGATACCACATTGAAGAACTGCACAATAAACTTAACATTTATACGCTTTATATTTATGAGGATAATACTGATTCTTTTTACGCCAGCTTGTACACCATAAACTGGCACCAAATCCTCCAACACTATAAAGAGCACCCGAATAAAGGTATTTTCTTAACCATTGGCGAAAGCGCCGAGCAAGCCGCGTTAGCTATTAAAAAAGTGGGAGCTGCTATTGGTCCCCATAAAACCGCAAAGCCTTACTTCTATAAACACCTTAATAACAATAACATTCAAGAACTAAGTGGGCAGCTGGGGCATATTATGACCTACACCACAAAAGCCATGAAAATTTTTGAACAGGAAATAAGTACTCTCGCTGCCAACATAGATAACTATCGACAAAAGCCTAATATTTTAATAAGCGTGGAAAGAAGTGCTGAGGTACCTGTATTTATAGTAGGTAACGGGCCATCTCTAGACGAGTTAATTCCTAAACTAAAAGAAAACGAAAACAACGCGGTGATCATTTCTTGTGGCAGTGCACTATCAACACTCTATAACAATGGCATAAAACCTGACTTTCATGTAGAAATCGATTACCGCCGCGTTATTGGCGAGCTCTACAATGATTATTCATCAGAAGATTTCAGAAAAGGAATCGCACTGCTTGCCTCCAGCAAACTTCATCCAGACACGCTGAGACTTTTTGAAGAAGTTTACCTAGCACAAGACAATGGCGACTTAGGTAGCGAGCTCTTGCGCCAGTACGCAACCACCAGAAATATAAAAGCCATTACATGCGCCAACCCTACAGTCACAAATGCCGGGCTTGCATTTGCAATTAGTATGAATTTCAAAGAAATATATCTAATGGGCTGCGATTATGGAACCGCCGTTGAAGAACAAAAACACGCCAAAAATAGCTTTCATCACAAAACTAACGCAAAAAAAGATTTTATCACTTACGATATGAAAATCAGCATTAAAGGAAATCATCAAGCAACAGTATTTACTGATGGAGCCCTTATCATGGCACTAGAGAATATTAACGCCCTGCTACTAATGAACCCGTCCATAAATTGCTACAACCCTAACAATGGAGCCTACATCCAAGGTGCAAAAAGCATCAAAAGTAGCGAGATAAATCTAAATAAAAATATACAAAAAGAGCAAGCTATAAAATCAATCAAGGAACAAAGTTTCCATCAACTCAAAGTCAATAAAATAAACCCCATAAAAATAGAAAAAAAAATTAGAAAGCAATCCAGAAAAATCATTAACTTTATTAACAAACAAGATAATCCAAAAAACAAAGAAGACATACTTACAAATATTGACAACATTTATAGAGAGATAACGTCACTGAGCGCAACAGACCTAATCACGTCTCACCTATTAAGTGGAATGATTGATATATTCATACAGTTAATATCAGTAATATCACTACAAAAAGGACAATTAGAAGACAGCCTTAACAGCTATGAAATAGGAAAGCAGTCTATCATTAACATAATCAAAGAAAATATAGTCAATATAGGCGAAGGAAAGCTTATCCAGCTAGATGACACTCACAAACATTCCATGATCAATTAATTTAAAGACTACACATGACTCACAAAACAACCACCATAGAGAAAACGAGTAACAGCTTAAACGAACGCTTCACAAAGAACATAGAAGCCTTTAAAAGATTTCAACCTGAAATTTATAAAACCTTCATCAATTATCAACCAGTACAGCTAAAAATAGGAATAGACAACAAGAACGTCAATATACTCCAAAAAAATAATAATCCTGTATACCCTGAAAACCCTAAGACTTTCTGTCAAAAACAAGTTGAGCAATACCTAAAATCTCCCGGTTTCTTCTCAATACAAAAAATGACGGAAAACATGAACACAAAAGAAAGCCTGGGGGGAAACAGGAAAAACATTGAAAACCTTAACAGCCTGATAAAAACCAACAACGCCCTTAATCACCCTGAAG
>CALBVI010000293.1 GCA_937969395.1 uncultured Spongiibacteraceae bacterium
TTGGGCTTTTTTATTGACAGTTGTTTCGTTATGCTTCAGTATGAAACAAAGTGAAGCAAAAGTATTTCGTTAAAGTAAATAAATTAAGTGTTCTCATTAGACCGTAATAGCTGATAGTTTTAATGTTGGGTACTACTTCGAAGTGAAATGAGTCGATCCACCCTCAAAAAAGAGAGTAAAGATATGGGTTCGAAAAAATGGTTAGTTTTTGCATTAGTTACCACTGTATCTTGGGGATTGTGGGGAGCGCTTTCTGGTTTGTTTGCCAATGACAGTGTGCCGTCTACGTTAGTGTATTCAATATGGGCGCTGACAATGATCCCGCCCTGTGTCATTGCGCTTAAATTTGTTAATTGGAATTTGGCGTTAGACAAGCGCTCAATTATTTTGGGTTCAACGATTGGTTTGTTGGGTTCAGGTGGGCAAATGTTATTGTTTTATGCGCTAACGGTTGGCCCCGCTTATTTAATTTTTCCGCTTATTTCCCTTTCTCCAATTATTACGATTGGCTTGTCAGTTGGATTATTGAAGGAACGCACAGGAAAACTCGGTGTTTTTGGAATCGTACTTGCGCTAATCGCGCTGCCATTATTTGAATATTCACCAGCAGGAGAGTCCAGTAATCAAGGGGCTATTTGGTTTGTTATCGCCTTGTTGGTTATGGCTGCTTGGGGTTTGCAGGCATACTTTATGAAATTTTCAAATGCATCGATGAATGCAGAAAGCATCTTTTTCTATATGACAGTTACTGCCTTAATGCTTATGCCTGTTGCACTATGGATGACTGATTTTGATACTCCAATTGATTTCACCGCGCCGACGTTAACGATAACAGCAGCTATTCAAATATTAAATTCAATCGGCGCTTTGTGTTTGGTCTACGCGTTTAGATACGGTAAAGCGATTGTTGTTTCTCCATTAACGAATGCCGGCGCTCCATTAATTTCTGCGGTTATTTCAATTGTTATTTTGAGCGTTGAGCCATCCCCCGTAAAGATATTAGCAATTGCTCTGGCGGTGTTGGCTGCAATTATTTTGGCGATTCAACCTGAGGAAAGTGGCAGTGAAAAAATTACTGGTTAGTCTTATTCAGCGAAGCTTTAAAAAAATCATCAGAATAGCTAAGTATTTAACAATCGCATTGAGCTTGGCTTTTGTAATAGCTTGTACTGAAAAATCGACAAATAATAATGCAGTCAATGATCATGACGTGGGTGGGGATAGTGTTGTTTCACTGTCCTCTGAGCCAATTGTCGTTGAACTCGCTGATGAAAGTTATTCAATGGATGATTTTCATGATGTCAAAAAAATCGATGCACACGTTCATGTTAATACTATGGCGCCTGATTTTTTAGAGCAGGCGAAGATGGATAACTTTCAACTTTTTTCAATCAATGTTGATTATCCTGATTTCCCTCCTATAGAAGATCAAAAGTCAGCGGCATTGCATTGGCTAGCACGCGCTGGTGATGTTTTTCAGTTTGCCGCGACATTCTCTATGGATGATTGGGATAAACCTGATTGGAAAGATAAAGTCATTGCCGGTATCGATGAGTCAGTTGCTCAAGGTGCTAAAGGTATCAAGGTTTGGAAAAACATTGGTATGACTTATCGCGATCAAAACGAGAACCTAGTCATGATAAATGATGGTGGTTTTGATGACATCTTCAGCCATATGAAAAATATAGACCTGCCATTAATTGGCCATCAAGGGGAGCCTAAAAATTGCTGGCTGCCGTTAGAGGCAATGACGGTTAATAATGATAGGCAGTATTTTGAAGCGCACCCTGAATATCATATGTACCTGCATCCGGAATTTCCCAGTTACGAAGATCAAATGGCTGCTAGAGACAGCATGTTAGAGAAAAACTCAGAGCTTCCTTTTATGGGCGCGCATATGGCAAGTTTGGAATGGAGTGTCGATGAGCTCGCTAGCTTTCTTGATCGCTATCCTAATGCCGTTGCGGATTTAGCTGCGCGTATGGGGCAGGTTCAATATCAATCGGGTAAAGATGGAGAGATAAGTCGCGAGAAAGTAAGACAGTTTTTTATTAAGTATCAAGACCGTATTCTCTATGCTTCTGATCTGACGTCGTTACCTGGCGATAATCCAGAAGAATTCCGTGCCAGCGTACATAAAAAATGGTTAGAAGATTGGGGTTATCTGAATACGCTTGAGCATTTTTCTGTACCTGAGGTGGATCATACTGTTATTGGCTTAGGGTTACCTAAGTCGATTGCCAATAAAATTTATTATGAAAATGCCGAACGTTTTTTCGATTTAAATAAATGATTTTTTGTTTCGTGAGATTTAATCAGTAATAGTCTAATTATTACAGTGCTGACTTAAGTTAACTGTTTTCAGTTTGTAAGTTTATATTTTCGGAGAAGGTCAATGGTTATACATAACATTAGTGGCTATGTTGCTAAATGTTTTCTGGCTGGGGTTGTTTTGGTAGCCATGGGCTGTGTTCATCCATCGGCGATTGATCCTGTTGAAACTGCTTTTGTATTTAAAAATAATAGTTTAGCTATTGAGTTTAATAACGATTTACACAGTCGTTTAATTTCAAGTTTTGATGGCAATAAACAATTGCTAGGTGATTTTCGCGCCAGTGAGTATGTTGAAACTGATTCGGGTGTTGTCAGTGAGTTTCCTTTTGATCGTGTTAGCGAAACATCTATTGAAACTGAATTAGGAATTGGTCGCCAGACTAAAATTACAGGCTTGTCTGAGACGGGACTGGAGAAAACTGTGTTAATCAGCAGCTATGATGACTTTCCACTAATGACTTTTTTTAAGGTGAGTTATACCAATACGTCTAGTGAGACAATTAAAGTAGCACGATGGGTTAACAATAGTTACACCTTAGCTGTTAATAGCAACGCTAGTGGTGAAGATTTTTGGGCTTATGAGGGCGCTTCTTATAGCGATAGAAGAGATTGGGTTAAATCACTTGAAGTAGGTTATAACCAGCAGAATTATATGGGCATGAACGCTAGTGATTATGGTAGTGGCACTGCTATTACTGATGTATGGCGTCAAGATGTTGGTTTAGCCGTTGGTCACTCTGAAGTCGATCCCAAATTAGTTGCGCTGCCGCTTAGTTATCAAGATGCAAAAGTAGGTGCACAACTGCATGTTGAGTTGGAAAAAGTCACAACGCTTAGCCCTGGTGAGTCAATGCAAACAGTTGAAACGTTTGTAACATTACATCAGCGCGATTATTACGCGACCTTAAAAAGTTACCGTGAAGCGATGGCGGCAAAAGGTTTAAAAATGGATTCATTCCCCGACTCTGCTTACGAACCTATTTGGTGTGCTTGGGGTTATGAACGTGATTTTAATGTCGATGAAGTATTGGCAACTTTGCCAAAGGCAAAAGAGCTAGGGTTGGAGTGGGCGGTACTAGATGACGGCTGGCAAACGGCTGAAGGTGACTGGTATTTAAATCCAGAAAAATTCCCTAATGGCGATGCGGATATGCAGGATTTTGTTCAGCAGATTAACGATGCTGGGCTAAAAGCAAAACTTTGGTGGGCGCCGTTAGCGGTTGATCCTGGGACTGACTTATTACATGAACATTCGGACATGCTGTTACTGGATGAAGATGGCGCGGTACATGATGTCACCTGGTGGAATAGTTTTTATCTTTGCCCTGCTTATGAAGGAACGCGTGAATATACTAAAGCGCTGGTGAAGAAAATGATGGGTACATGGGGTTATGCGGGCCTGAAAATAGATGGGCAGCATCTTAATGGTGTAGCGCCTTGTCATAATCCTGCGCATAACCATGACTCACCAGAAGATTCAGTTGAGCAGTTAGCTGAGTTCTGGCAAATGATTTATGACACTGCATTGGAGATAAATCCCGAGGCTGTTATCGAAATTTGTCCTTGCGGTACTTCTTACGCATTTCACAATTTACCTTTTATGAATCAATCGGTCAGTTCTGATCCATTAAGTTCATGGCAGATTCGCCATAAAGGAAAAACCCTTAAAGGGCTTATGGGTGAGTCGGCGCCTTATTATGGAGATCATGTTGAGCTGAGCGATGATGCCAGTGATTTTGCTTCATCGATGGGCATTGGTGCTGTTCTGGGTACTAAGTTCACCGTTGATGCGACAGAAGGTCCTGCTTTGCAGTTTCTTCTCGATGAAGAAAAGGAACAAATTTGGTCTCAATGGATAGCGACATATAACGAAAAAATGTTGCCGAAAGGTATTTAT